>NZ_BAAANS010000004.1:0-210341 GCF_039529925.1 Kitasatospora saccharophila
CGCAGGACAGGGTGTGGTCGAGTTCTTCGAGGGGTTCGCGCAGCAGGTCGTCGAAGGTGAGCAACTGCGGCCGGTCCACCAGGCCGTGGATGCGCAGTGTCCAATCGCGCGGGTCGATCCGGGGCAGGGTGAGGGCGGTGTCGACCCGGTAGAAGTCGCCGTTCGGGGTGGTGAACGGGGACAGGCCCGCGACGTTCGGGCGCACGGCCGGGGGCGGCGGGGGGAGCGGACGGGCGGGCGGCGGGACGCGGACGGCCGCCGTGTCGTACGGGGGCTGCGCCAGCAGGCGTCCGGCCAGGCCCGCGGTGGCGCCCGCCGTGAAGGTGCCCGCGGTCGCGGCCAGCGCGGTGCGGCGGGTGACGGTGCGCCGGGTGCCGGTGCGGCGGCCCGGCAGGTGCCGGGTGACGACGCGTCCGGGCGGTGCGGCCGTCAGCGGGTCGACGGGGGGAGCAGCGGGCGGGTCAACTGCGGCGGCGTGCAGCAGGCGGGCCAGGGCGGCGGCCGCGAGCGCGCCCACCGCGCCGGCCAGCAGCGAGGGGCCGCAGTCGGCCGCGGCCGCGACCGGCCGGGACAGCGCCGCCCACCCGCCCAGCAGTCCGAACGCGCCGAACACGGCCGCGCCCGCGACCGGCCGGCGGAGCGTCAGCACCCCCGCCGCCAGGGCCAGCAGCGCGGTGGTCAGCAGGACGCCCGCCAGCAGCACCGCCTTGTCGTGCGTGCCGAACTCCCGTACCGCGTACTCCTTCAGGGCGGTCGGGGCCAGGTCGACGGCCGCCGCGCCCACCGCCACCACCGGCGAGGTCGCGGGCCCGGTCGCCAGCGCGGCCGACTCGCCCGCGCCCAGCGCCGCGACGGCGGCGGCCAGGCCGAGAGCGGCGCCGGTGACCGGGCCGGGGCGGCGCCGGGGGTTCTCGTTGTCCACATCCGGCATTCGGCGGGCGGTGGGGCCCGGATTGGTGCGAGTCGGGGAAGAGCCGGGGAAGAGCCGGGGAAGCGGCCGCGGTGAAGTGGTTCGGCGGCGCGGGCAATCCGGACGGGCGACCGTGACGAACAGGGGTGCAGTCGTGTTGTCGAGTCGTCGCGGCCGGGAGTTCCGGCCGCCGCAGGGGAGGCCCAGGTGCCCGTGGTGCAGCGCAGGAACGTCCAAGGCGGGGTGACCGGATGAGCCACCTGGTCTCACTCGCCCCGCCGCGCCGGCCCGGGCCGGACCTGCGGGAGCTGCTCTCCCGCGTGGTGCGCGGCGACCAGGACGCGTTCGCCACGCTCTACGACGCCGTCGCCGGGCCGGTGTTCGGCCTGGTGCGGCGGGTGCTCCGGGATCCGGCGCAGTCGGAGGAGGTCACCCAGGAGGTGCTGCTGGAGGTGTGGCGCACCGCGGCCCGCTACCGGGCCGAGCGCGGCGAGGTGCTGCCCTGGGTGCTGACCATCGCGCACCGGCGCGCCGTCGACCGGGTGCGCTCCGCGCAGGCCGCCGCCGACCGCGACCGGCGGGTCGCCACCGCGAACCACGGCGGCACCCCGTACGACGAGGTCGCCGAACAGGTCGAGGGACGATTGGAGCGGGAGCAGGTGCGGCGCTGCCTGAAGACGCTGACGGAACTCCAGCGCGAGTCACTGACGCTCGCCTACTACCGCGGCTACAGCTACCCCGAGGTCGCCGAGGTGCTCGGCGCCCCCCTCGGCACCGTCAAGACCCGGATGCGCGACGGCCTGATCCGGATGCGCGACTGCCTGGGGGTGGGCGCGTGAACACCCTCGACCCGCACACCCTCACCGGTGCCTACGCCACCCACGCGCTCGGCCCCGACGAACACCGCGACTTCGAACGCCACCTCGACCACTGCCCGTCCTGCGCCCAGGAGACCGCCGAGTTCGCCGCCACCCTGGCCCGGCTCGGCGCCGCCGAGGCGGTCACCCCGCCCGAAGCGCTCAAGGGCCGGGTGCTGGCCGCGCTGCCCGGCGTCCGGCAGGAAGCCCCGCCGGTCGCCCGGACCGCCCCGGCCCGCGGCCGACTCGCCCGCCACGCGACGAAGTTCGCCCTCGCGGCCTGCCTCGCCCTCGCCCTCGGCGCCGGCGCGGTCGCCGTCCAGCAGCACCACGAGGCCGAGCTGGCCCGCGACCGCGCCACCACGCTGGCCCGCCAGCAGCAGACCGTCACCGCCCTGCTCACCGCACCCGACGCCCGCACCGCGACCGCCACCACCCCCGGCGGCGGCACCGGCACCGTCGTCTGGTCCGGCAGCCGCGGCCAGGCCGGCTTCCTCGCCGCCGGCCTCCCCGCCCCGGGCCCCGACCGCACCTACCAGCTCTGGTACGACGACGCGGGCACCATGCGCCCCGCCGGCCTGCTGCCCACCGGCAGCGGCACCCTGCTGCTCACCGGCGCGCTCGACGGCGCGGCGGGCGTGGGCGTCACGCTCGAACCGGCCGGCGGGTCGGCGCACCCGAGCGGGGCGCCGGTGCTGCTGCTGCCGTTCAGCTGAGGCGGCGGGAGCCGGTCGTCGGTCGTCGGTCGTCGGTCTGCGGCCGTGGCCGGCGCCGCCCGGCTTCCCGCGCCGGCCGCTCCGGGGCGGTCGTGGACGTGTGTCGGCCGGGTCAGGCGAAGGAGAAGCGCGCGGCCGCTTCGGCGGGCGTGGTCGCCTGGCGGCGCCCGGGGACGTCGTGGACGGCCGCCGCGCCCTCGGAGCGGAGCCGGTCGGGGCTCGCGTCCCGGGCCATCACCGCGGCGTAGGCGCGGACGTCCGCCGGGGTCAGGTCGGTGCGGCCCCGCTCGGTGTACTGCCGGAGGAGGTCGGTGAGGCCCGGGTCGAACCGCAGCACGGTCACCGGGGCGTCGAAGCGCCCGGCGAGGGCGATCAGCCGTTCGCGCGCCTGCGCGGTGACGTTCGTCGACTCGGCGACCGCGCACTTCCCGGCGGCCAGCCGGGCGGCGATCCTGCGGTCGCGCTCCTCGAAGACCCGTGCGTCCGCCGCGTCGGATTCCGCCTCCGCGGGTGACGAGGTGCCGAAGAGTTCCGCCCGGATCGCGTCGCTGGACACCACGGCCGCCGCGTCGATCCGGCGGCCCGCGACCAGGGCCCGGACGAAGCTGGTCTTCCCCGAGGCCGGGGGACCGACCAGGACGACGAGCCCGGTCGGCACCCGGATGGTCGGCGGCTGCGGCGGGTTGTTCGGCACGGTCCCATTCTGTCGGGTGGCGGCGGCCGGCCGGGAGACCCGGGGCGGGGCCTCGCCGGTCGGGCCCCCGGTCAGCGGCCGGGGCCGCGGCGCGGCGGCAGCGGCAGGAACGGGTTGGTGCGGGCCAGGTACTCGGACCAGCCGGGGCGGTCGGTGGTGGCCAGGTGGCGTTCCAGCATGGGCTTGCCGCTGCCGAAGGCGAGCAGGTAGGTCATCAGCAGCGGGCTGCCGACGAAGGCCCAGCCGATCGGGTGGTCGGCGACCAGCAGGAACAGGCCCCACCAGACGCAGGCGTCGCCGAAGTAGTTGGGGTGGCGGGTCCAGCGCCACAGGCCGCGGTCCATCACCCGGCCCCGGTGGGCCGGATCGGCCTTGAACCGGGCGAGTTGGGCGTCGCCGACGGCCTCGAAGAACAGGCCGACCGCCCACAGCGCGGTGCCCGCCCAGGCGGTGGCGCCGGGCGGGTCGGGCAGGTACTGGGCGGCCAGCACGGGGAGCGCGACGAACCAGACCAGGGCGGCCTGCAGCAGGTAGACGGTCCGCAGCGCGTACCGGGTGCGGGCCGGGCCGGCGGGGGCCTTGGCGAGCATCCGGGCGTACCGGGCGTCCTCGGGCAGGCCGCGGGCCCGCCACCACAGGTGGGCGGCCAGCCGCAGCCCCCAGACCGCGACCAGGACGGTGGCCAGCGCCCGGCGGCCCCCGTCGCCGTACCCGGCGGACAGCCCGCAGCCGGTCAGCGCGACGGCGGTGAACGCCAGGCCCCAGGCCACGTCCACGCCGCGGTGCCGGCCGGTGCGCACCCCGACCGCGAACGCGGCCAGCATGACGAGCAGCGCCACGCCCGCGGCGCAGGCCGCGCCGACGCCGAACGCGGCGGCGTTCACCGCAGGCCGTCCCGGCTCAGCAGCACCTGGTGGACGTTCAGGTAGCCGGAGCGGAACCCGGCCTCCGAGTAGGCGAGGTACAGCTCCCACATCCGCCGGAACACCTCGTCGAAGCCCAGCGCCGCGACCGGCCCGGCCTCGGCCGTGAACCGCTCCCGCCACAGCCGCAGGGTCTCCGCGTAGTGCGGCCCGTACGCGTCCGCGCTGTCCATCCGCAGCCGGGTGTGCGCGGCGGCGGTGTCGGCGATCGCCCGCAGCGAGGGGATCTGGCCGCCGGGGAACACGTACTTGAGGATCCAGGTGTACGTGCCGCTGCTGGCCAGCATCCGGTCGTGCGGCATGGTGATGGCCTGCAGGGCGACCCGGCCGCCGGGGGCGAGCAGCCCGTCCAGGGCGGTGAAGTAGGCGGGCCAGAACGGGCGGCCGACCGCCTCGATCATCTCGCAGCTGACGATCGCGTCGTACGAGCCCCGGGCCTGCCGGTAGTCGCACAGCCGGACGTCGACCCGCTCGGACTGCCCCGCGTCGGCGATCCGGCGGCGGGCCAGCACGAGCTGCTCGGCGGAGAGGGTCAGGGTGGTCACCCGGGCGCCGCGGGCGGCGGCCCGCAGGGCGAGTTCGCCCCAGCCGGTGCCGATCTCCAGCAGCCGGGTGCCGGGGCCGACCCGGGCCAGGTCGAGCAGCCGGTCGATCTTGCGGTGCTGGGCGGGCACCAGGTCGGCCCAGCGGGTGGCGGGGGACGGGTCGGAGAACACCGCCGAGGAGTACGACAGGGTCGGGTCGAGGAACAGCGCGAACAGCTCGTTCGACAGGTCGTAGTGCCGGTGGACGTTGTGCTGCGCGTTGTCCGCGGTGGACAGTTCCGCCGCCGGGGGCCGCCGCACGTACAGCCGGCGCAGCAGGCCGGAGCCGGGCGGCACCAGGGTCTCCGGGCGGGCGGCCAGCACGGTCAGCAGCCGGGCCAGGTCGGGGCTGTCCCAGTCGCCCGCCTGGTAGGACTCGCCGAAGCCGATCAGCCCGCCCGCGCCCACCCGGTGCAGGAACGCCTCCGGGCGGTGCAGTCGCAGCACCGGCGCGCCGGGCGGGGCGGGCAACAGCGGCCGTCCGCCCGGGAGTTCGACCCGCAGGCCGCGCCGGGCCGCCGCCCGGCGCAGCAGCCGTCCGGCCGCCGCGGCCCGCAGCGGGGCGTGCGGCACCCGGGCGACGTCCGGCCAGCGCGCCGGGTCGACGGCGGACGGGAGCGGGGCGGTGGTGACGGTCATGCGGGCGGGGCCTCTCCGGTGCGGGGACGGGGACGGGGACGGGTGTCGGGGCGGCCGACCGGACGGGTGCCGGGCCGACCGGTGGGCCGACCGGCGGGCGGGCCGGTGGGCCGGGGGTGGACGGGCAGGCCGCGCAGCCACAGGCGGATGCCCTGGGTCCGGATCCGCAAACTGACCGCGAAGGTCGCGAACGGGTGCCGGACGACGGCCCGCAGCAGCGCGGCCGGGCCGGCCGGGCGGCCGGTGCCGGTCACGGTGGCGGTGAACGCCCGCCCGCCGGGCAGCTCCAGCCGGACGGCCAGGTGCAGGCGGGCGGTCCCGGCTCCGGTTTCGGTTCCGGCTCCGGCGCGGTCCGGGGCCGGACGCGGGTGCGGATCCGGTTCGGGGAGCAGCAGGTCGTAGTGGCCGTCGAGCGGCAGGAACGGCGAGACGTAGAACTCCTTCGGGCTCCGCGCCCGCCCGGCGGCGTCCGCCCGCAGCAGGTAGCGGTGCCGCCCGCCGTACGTGTTGTGCACCTCGGCGACGGTGCACAGCGGCGCGCCCGCCGCGTCCCGGCACCAGTACACCGTCAGCGGGTTGAACACGTGCCCGAGCGAGCGGGCCTGGGTGAGCATCAGCACCCGGCCGCCGCCCAGCTCCAGGCCGTGCGCGGCGAGGTGGCGCTCCAGGTCGCGCCGGATACCGCCGGGGCCGCCGCCGGGGCTGCCGTCGAGGGTGTGGTCGCGGGGCAGGAAGCGGGCCAACGGGCGCAGCGGCCACGGCAGTTCGGGCAGCCGGTCGAGATCGACCAGCCACAGGTAGCCGCGGTGCCGGAAGACCCGGCGGGGTTCGGCCCGGACGTGTGTGGTGCGGGTCTCGTACAGCACCGCGCCCCACCGGCCGGGCAGTGCGGCGGGTGCGGCGTCCGGCGCGTGCGAGGGGTCGTTCAGGCTCACGGGGCGACCGCCGCCAGCAGTCGGTGGGCGGCGGCCAGGCCGGAGCGGCAGCCGTCCTCGTGGAACCCCCAGCCGTGGTACGCCCCGGCGAACGCGGTGCGGCCGGTGGCCAGTTCGGGCAGCCGCCGCTGGGCGGCGACCGTGCGGGCGGTGTAGATCGGGTGCTCGTAGACGGTGCGGGAGACCACCAGCGGCTCGGGGACGGGGGAGTGGCCGTCCTCGTTCAGGGTGACCAGGTAGTCCTCGGCGCCGCCCAGCCGCAGCAGCCGGTTCAGGTGGTAGCTGACCCGGACCCGGTCGGAGGGCGCGTCGCAGTCGGGCATCCGGTAGTTCCAGGACGCGCGGGCCCAGGCGGACCGGGGCAGCAGCGAGGCGTCCCGGTGCAGCACCGTCGGGTTGCGGGAGTAGGCGAAGGCGCCCAGCACCTCCTGCTCGGCCCGGGTCGGGTCGGCCAGCAGCCGCAGCGCCTGGTCGGCGTGGACGGCGACCACCACCGCGTCCGCCGTCGCGGACCGCCCGTCCTCGGTGCTCACCGTGACGCCGTCCGGGTGCCGCCGCACCGCGCGCACCGGCGCGGACCGGTGCACGGTGCCGGAGTGCGCGGCCAGGTGGGCGGCGATCCGCTCCACGTACGCGGCCGAGCCGCCGACCACGGTGCGCCAGGTCGGCGAGCCGGTGACGCTCAGCAGGCCGTGGTTGGACAGGAACGCGAACAGGTAGCGGGCCGGGTAGTCGCCGGCCAGGTCGGGCGCGCAGGACCAGACCGCGGACACCACCGGCGTCATGAAGTGCTGCGTGAAGTACGCCGAGAAGCCGTGCCCCGCCAGGAACTCGCGCAGGCTCGGCTCGTGCTGCTCCGGCCCGCTCTGCCCGCTCTGCCCTCGGACGTCCGGCCCCCGGCCGCCCTGTTCCGGGTCGGCGAGCAGGGCGCGGGCCAGCCGGTGGAAGCGCGGCACCTCGCCGAGCATCCGCAGGTACCGGCCGCGGGCCAGGTTGCCCGGCGTGGCCAGCAGCCCGGAGGGGCCGCGGGCGCCCGCGTACTCCAGGCCGCAGCCCGCGCAGGACACCGACATGCTCATGTCGCTCTCCTGTGTCCGCACCCCCAACTCGCCGAACAGGCGCACCAGTTCCGGGTAGGTGCGGGTGTTGTGCACCAGGAAACCGGTGTCCAGGGCCAGCTCCCGGCCGTCCGCGGCGGTGGTCCGCTGGGTGTGCGCGTGCCCGCCCAGGCGACCGTCCGCCTCGAACAGCTCCACCGCCACCCCGGCCCGCGCCAACGCGTACGCCGCGCTCAGCCCCGCCACCCCCGCGCCCACCACGGCCACCCGCCGCACCGGCGGCCGGCGGCGCGGCGCCGGGGGGACGGACCCCCCGGCGGAAACGGTGCCGAGTGTCGTCACGTCGATCCTCCCCTGCTCGCGGACCGCCCGCGGCGGCCCTCACACCCCGCATTCGGCGCCGCCCCCCGCCCGGATTGCTCCGAACGGGCCACCCGGCCCGGCCCCGGTCAGAGCCGGTCCAGCACCTCGGGCAGTCGCTGCTCCACCGCGTCGGCCAACCGCTCGAACTCCCGCCGCAACAACGGCTCCGCCAGCCGCGCCAGCCCGTGGAACCGCAACCGGGCCCGGTAGCGCAGCACGGCCCCGGCCCCGTCCCGGTCCGGATCCGCCAGGATCTCGTCGGTGGCCGTCACCGTCCGGTTCCGCCCGACGAACACCAACCGGTCCGACTCCCGGGCCACCAGCTGGTACACCAACTCGCTGCGCCGCCCCCGGAACACCGACACGTTCCGCCACCGCGCCCCCACCACCGGCCCGCCCGCCCCCAACCGGACGCACTCCACCGTCCCCGGATCCCACTCGACGGCGTGCCCGAAGTCCGCCAGGTACTCCAGCACCCCGCCCGCCGGGCACACCGTCCGCATCTCCCGCACCACCTCGATCACCGGACCTCCTCGCTCAGGGGACGACCAGGTGATTCGGAGCCGGACGGTGAACGGATGGGGCGGAGGCTCGGGTTGCCGGGCCGAGGGCGATCGGCGATGGCCGGCGGTGTCGCCGAGGCGGGCGGGGGACGGGCGGCGAGGGGCGGGGTCGGTGGGTCGGGGCCCGGCTGCCGGGGGCACGGGGCGGCGGCATTGCTGCGCTGCGCTGTGCCCGGGACGGGTGGGGACGGGCAGTGGGCGGTGGGTCGGGGCGTTCTCGGCGGGGGCCTGCGGTCGGCGGTGTCGCCGAGCCGTGCCCGAGCCGGACGGCGTCGGCGGGCGGGGGCTCGGGGTGCTGGGCCGAGTGCGGTGAACGGGACGGAGGTTGCTGCGGGACCGGTCGGTTGTCGGTGGGGCCTGCGATCGGCGGTGTCGCCGAGCCGTGCCCGAGGCGGGCGGGCGGTGAGGGGTGGGGTCGGTGGGTCGGGGCCCGGCTGCCCGGGGCACGGGGCGGCGGCATTGCTGCGCTGTGCCCGGGACGGGTGGGGGACGGGCAGTGGGCGGTGGGTCGGGGCGTGAGTGGGTGGGCCGGTCGGTTCCAGGCGGGGGCCTGCGCGGCCGGCGGTGTCGCCGGGCCCTGCCCGAGCCGGGCGGGGGCTCGGGTCGGCGGGGTCGTGGTCAGCGGGTGACGGCTCGGGTGGCCAGGTCGAGGGCGGCGGTGAGGGAGCGCGGGACGGCGGAGGCCGCGGCGGGGCCGGTGGGGCCCCAGCCGGGGCCCGCGGTCAGGACCACCGAGCCCGTCCGGGCGCCGCGCTGGCCCCAGGCGGCTTCGGCGACCAGGCGGACCAGCCGGTGCTCCGCCGTCTGCGGGGTCTGGGACCAGAGCAGCACGGCGGACGGTCCGATCCGCCGCTGGGCGTCCAGCAGTGCCCGGGCGGGGACGGCGGCGCCCAGCATCCGCAGCGGCAGGCCGCGTTCGGCCGCGCCCGCCGCGACCGCCTCCAGGGGCAGGCTGTGCTGCTCCCCGGGCATCGCCGCGAGCAGCACCGGCGGGCCCGGCAGGACCGGGACGGTCGGGTGCAGCGCCGTCGAGCGCAGCACGGCCGACACCTGCCAGGACAGCAGGTGCTCCACCTCGACGTACTGCTCGCCGTCCGCCGCCCACCGGCGACCGGCGGCCCGCAGCGCCGGGGCCATCACCTCCGTCCAGGCGCGCACCGTCCCCAGGGACCGCACCGCCTCGCCGAGGACGCGGGCGACCTCCGGCGCGTCCAGCCGCAGGGCCGCGCGGGTCAGTCCGCGGCCGGCCGACCGCTCCCCGTCCGGGAGGAAGGGCGGGAGCGGGTCCGCAGGCGGGAGGGGGTCCGCGGGCGGGGACGGGTCCGGGCGGTCGGGGCCGGCCAGGGCGATCCGGGCGGCCTCGCCCGGGGGGAGGCCGCGGGAGGTCAGCCGGCACATCGTCTCCAGCACCGCGACGTCCCCGGCGTGCCAGCGGCGGTGGCGGCCGGGCTCCTGGTCGGCCGGGCCGATGCCGTAGCGGCGCTCCCAGGAGCGCACCGTGGTCGGCGACACGCCGAACAGCCGCGCGACCGCGCCGGTCGGCAGTCCCGGGTCGGTGGTGCCGGGCGTCCGCATCTGGGGCCTCCGGGGACGGGCGGGCAGTACGCCGCGAGTGTGCGGCCCGGCGGCCGTCGCTGTCCTCCCGCAGCGTTCGTGCAGCGTTACGGAGGAGCCGCCGGACGGTCCCGAAGCGCTGCACCAGCGTTGCGGGAGGACGCCCGCCCGGTCGACGGCGAAACCTTTCCGGCAGGAGGGGCAACCGCGGAGGGCCCGGCCCGCCGCAGCGAGAGGAGAACCGCCATGGAACGCCACGACCCGTCCACCGCCGACCGCCGACTGTCCCGGACCCACCGCCTCGGGGCCGGCCTGTGCGCCCTGGTGCTGCTGGCCTTCGGCGCCCTCGGCCTCGCCGACGGCCTGCCCTACTTCGGGACGCGCGGCGAACGCGTCGCCGGGCTCTCCAGCAACGGCCTGCTCAGCACCGTCTCGATCGTCACCGCCGTCGTGCTGCTCGCCGCGGCCCTGATCGGCGGGCGCACCGCCTCCACCGTCACCATCGCGGTCGGGACGCTGTTCGTGCTCAGCGGGTTCGTCAACCTCGCGCTGCTGGACTCCCCGGCCAACCTGCTCGCCTTCCGCGTCCCGAACGTCCTGTTCAGCTTCGTGGCGGGCCTGCTGATCGCCACCTGCGGCATGTACGGCCGGGTCAGCGGCGGACTCCCGCACGACAACCCGTACTGGCTCCGCCGCCACCCCGGGACCGCGCCCGCCACCCGGTCCGCCACCGCGCTGCCCGTCGGGTCCGCCGACCGGCGGACCGCACTGCCCGGCAACCCCGGCTGACGCCCGGAGAGGTGGCGGACCCCGATGGACACCCGACTCACCGCCCGGGAACGCGTCCTGCTCGCGGAGATCGAACACCACCTGCGCCGGGCCGACCCCCGCCTGGACCGGCGGTTGCGCCGCCGGCCCGGGCGGGCCGTCCGGCTCGCCGCCCGTCCGGGCCCGCTGGTCGTCGCCGTCGCCCTGCTGGCCGTCCTGACGGCCGCCGGAGCACTGTGGGCCGGGGCGGGCGGGCCGCAGCCGCTCGCCGCCGCGCTGCTCGCCGCCGGGGCCGCACTGCTGGGCGGGCTCGCGCTGCGGCGGCTGGCCGGGCTGCGCCTCCGCTGACGGCGGGCCGTCCCCCGAGCCGTCCCCCGGGTTGTCCCCGAGCCGTCCCCGGGCCGTCCTCCCGGGCGGCCGGAGCGCCGTTGCACCCTGCGGTGGAACCGGGCGGACCGGCCGTGACCCCGGCGGGGGTCGGAAGTTGGAACGGGCGTGACAGAGCCTGCACATACCAGCCCGCTGCCCGTGGTCCGCCTCCAGTGGACGCAGCTGCAACCCCTGCTGGCCGCCCTCTCGGAGGCCGGAGTGCCGCTCCGGCCCGGGGACCTGGACCAGTTGCAGCACGCCGCCGCGATCGGACCGGAGTTCGCCCACGCCCTGGCCCGGTGGATCCGCGCCGCGCACAGCACCGCCGAGCCCGCCCGCGCCCCGGCCGGGATCCGCACGCTGGCCCCGCGCCCCGAACGCCCCGCCCTCGGCGCCCCCGCACCCGCCGCGGCCCAGGACCGGCACGCCTCCTGAACCCCCGCCGGGCCCGGCCCCGCCCGGCCCGTCGGGCCACCCGAACGTTCCGGCCGCGTAACCGTCGCGGCCCGTGACCCGTTGGACGGAACATGCCCGTGATCAACGAACCGCGCCGCCCGCAGGGCGGGCACCCGGTGTCGGCGCCCCCGCGCGTCCCCGACCCCGCCGATCCGCACGGCCGCCCGCCCGCCCCGCCGGGACGGCCGTCCGGCCCCCAGGGACGGCCCGCCGACCCGCCGTCGCTCGGGCACCAGGCCGCCGCCCAACTGCTCGGCCTGCGCGAGGTCGTCCTCCCCGCCGCCGTGGTCGCCGCCGCCGACCTGCTGCTCGGCGACGCCCTCGGCAGCGACGACCCCGTCACCCGGGAGGCCGCCGCCGCCACCCGCGGACGGCTGCGCGCCGCCCTCGGCCTGGGGTGACCCGGCCCGCCCGCCACCGCCACCGCCACCGCCTTCCGGCACCCCCGCCCGCACCCCGTCACTGAAGCCGCCGCCGGACCGTCCGGGACGACCCGGCCGGGCTGACGTGCTGAAGGGCTGCCGGGCGGTCGGTGCGCGCTCGGTGGGCGGTGGCGCGCGGTGGTGCGGTCGGTGACCGGGCCGGCGCCACCCGCGCCGAGGCCCCCGGATGGTGACGCACGGTGATTGACGTGGTGCCAGTTCCTGTACATCCAAGTGGCACCTGCTCGTGCCCTGCCGGGACGAGGAGGCGGTGATCGGCGACACCCTGGTCTACCTGCGCCGCTCCTGCCCCGAGGCGCACGTCTGGGTGATCGACGACGCCCGCCCGGCCCCCGACGGCGGCTGGCGCAGCCTGCTGCTGTACGCGGCGATCGGCCAGTTCGTCGTCCGGGGCCCGATCTACCGCCGCAAGTGGGAACCGGGCACCGGCTTCTGGCGCTCCGTCGCCTGGGGCCTGACCTACCCCGCCTACCTGCTCTCCCGGTACGTCGTCTCCTGGCGCGCCGTCGGCCGGATGACCAGCGGGCGCAACGGCTGGGCCAAGACCCGCCGCAACGCCGAGACCGCGGCCGGACCGGTCGCCAAGGAGGCCTGAGCCACCGGGCGGCACCGGCCGGCACCGGGCGGTGTCGGCCGACGGGCGGTGCCGCCCGAAGCGCTGACTGTGGCGTGCGCATGGGTAGTTGGGATTTTGCGCGATCCGATCCGGGCATTGCGGATTCATGTCAACGGGATTACGTTCGCTGCTGTCCCGCCGCTCCCCGCCCCACGCGCCCGCGCCTCCGCGGAGCGCGCCCCGCGCACGCCCAGGAAGGGACCCGATGAGACCGCCCGCCGCCCCGCGCCGCGCCCGCACCGCCCTGCTCGCCACCACCGCGCTGCTCGCCACCGCCCTCGCCGGCGCCACGGCCGCCGCCACTACGGCCGCCGCCGCCGACAGCGCGGGCGCCACCCTCCCGTTCGTCCAGTTCGAGGCCGAGGCGGGCACCCCGACCGGCGGCGCCGTCGTCGTCGCGCTGGCCGCCGCGCCCACCACCCGGTACTCCAGCGCCGCGCTGGAAGCCTCCGGCCACGCGTACGTGCACCTGGCGGCCACCGGGCAGGGGGTGCGCTGGACGAACACCACCGGCGGGCCGGTCAGCGCGATCAACCTGCGCGAGAGCATCCCGGACTCCGCGGCCGGCGGCGGCAGCACCGCCACCCTGAACCTGTACGTGGACGGGGCGTTCCGGCAGGCGCTGAACCTCAACTCCCGGCAGAGCTGGTTCTACGAGGGCGGCGACGGCCACTACAACGGCAGCGACCAGAACCCCGCCGACGGCGACCCGCGCGACTTCTTCGACGAGGCGCACGCCTTCGTCACCGGCGCCCCGATCGCCCCCGGCAGCACCGTCGAACTGCGCAAGGACGCCGCCAACACCGCCGCGTACTACGACATCGACGTGCTGGACGCGGAGAACCCGCCGCCGCCCGCCGCCCGGCCCGCCGGGTCGCTGTCGATCACCGACTGCGGCGCCGTCGCGAGCAGCACCCCGACCAACGGCTCGGCCGCGCCCGACGCCGTCGACTCCACCGCCGCCATCCAGACCTGCATCGACCAGGCGCAGGCCCAGCAGCGCACCCTGTGGATCCCGCCGGGCACCTTCTACCTGCGCGGCACCACCGGCCTGACCGCCAGGGGCATCACCATCGTCGGCGCCGGCCAGTGGTACTCGACGATCTACCGGGACGTCCCGCTGCCCAACAGCACGCCGCTGGCCGCCCTGTTCAACCTCACCTCCACCCACGTCCAGGGCTTCCACCTGGACTCCGACTCCACCAGCCGGGAGACGGTCGACGGCGGCGGCGGGGCGATGGACACCACCGGTGACGGCTGGAGCGCCGACGGCATCTGGAGCCAGCACGTCGAGTCCGGCTACTGGGCGTCCGGCACCCGCGGCAGCGTCCGCAACGCCCGGGTCACCGCGGTCTGGGCCGACGGCATCAACGTCAACAACGTCTCGCTCGGCAACTCGGTCGGCAGCGACATCACCGCCACGAACAACTTCGTCCGCGGCACCGGCGACGACGGCATGGCCGTCAACTCGGTGAACTACAACACCGACGGCAACGGCAACCGGACGTACTACACGCCGATGGCCCGGATCACCATGACCCGCAACACGGTCGTCGCGCCCTGGGGCGGCAAGGGCATCGGCGTCTACGGCGGCAGCGGCCACCTGATCGAGCACAACCTGATCTCCGACACCGCCCGCTACATCGGCCTCGGCGCGGGCCGGTTCGGCGTCAACGGCAGCGACCTGCTCGGCGCCACCCTGAACGCCAACACCGTGGTCCGCTCCGGCGGCAACGGCTACGACCAGGGCCAGCCCGCGCTGCACGTCGGCAACGGCGGCGACGGCCAGAACACCGGCACCGTCGACCGGGTCACCGTCACCGACAACACTGTGCTGAACCCGCTGTACGACGGCGTCGGCCTGTCCGCCTCCACCAACACCGTGCTGCGCGACAACACCGTCACCTCCCCCGGCCGCAACGGCTTCGTGGTCGCCCCGCCGTTCTACCCCGCGCCCACCGGCTCGGCCACCCTCACCGACAACACCGTCACCGGCCTGAGCGCCCCCGGCGCCACCGCCTACCGCAACAACTCGCCCGCCTTCGCCGTCACCGCGAGCGGCAACAGCTGGGGCGGCGGCGGTGCCGAACCCGAAGCCCCGTACGGCGGTTCGCCCGCCGCGGTGCCCGGCACCGTGCAGGCCGAGGACTACGACACCGGCGGCCCCGGCACCGGCTACTTCGTCAACACCGTCAACGGCACCGCCAACGGCTACCGGGCCGACGGCGTCGACCTGGAGGCGATCACCGACACCGGCGGCGGCTACGGCCTCGGCTGGACCTCCGGCGGCCAGTGGCAGCGCTACACCGTCGACGTCGCCACCGCCGGGACGTACACCCTCACCCTCCGGTACGCCGCGCCCGCCGCCGTCACCGGCGCCCTGCACCTGGCGGACGCCACCGGCACGAACCTCACCGGCGCCGTCGGCCTGCCCGCCACCGGCGACTGGCAGACCTGGGCCGACGCCACCGCCCGGCTCACCCTGCCCGCCGGACGCCAGGTGCTCACCCTGGTCCAGGACACCGGCGGCTGGAACCTCAACAGCCTCCGCTTCCAAGGCACTTCCGCCCCGCCCGCCACCGACCTGGCGGCCGGCCGGCCCACCGCCGAGTCCTCGCACACCGACGTGTACGGCTCCGGCAACCTCACCGACGGCAACCGCGCCAGCTACTGGGAGAGCGCCAACAACGCCCACCCGCAGTGGGCCCAGGTCGACCTCGGCACCACCCGCACGCTCTCCCGCGCCGTGCTGCGGCTGCCCGCCGGCTGGGGCGCCCGCACCCAGACCCTCACCCTGCTCGGCTCCACCGACGGCACCGCCTTCACCCCGCTGAAGGCGTCCGCCCCCTACCTCTTCGACCCGGCCGCCGACAACACCGTCACCGTCGCCTTCCCCGCCGCCCAGGCCCGCTACGTCCGGGTCCAGGTCATCGCCAACACCGGCTGGCCCGCCGGGCAGCTCTCCGAACTCCAGCTCTGGCAGCAGTAGTTCCCCCCGCCCCGCGCCGGTGGTCCGGACCCCCGAGCAGGGGTCCGGACCACCGGTGCGGAGCGTCGCGGGCCTCAGCCGGAGAGGATCCGGGCCTTCTGCGCCGCCAGTTCGTCGTCGGTGAGGACGCCCTGCTCCTTGAGCGCCGCCAACTGCTGGAGCTGCTCCAGCTTCTGGTCCATGGTCGGGGCGGCGGGCGCGGTGGCCGGAGGCGGTGCGACGGGTGCGGGGGCGGGTGCTTCGGGCGGGGGTGCGTACCGGGTGTCGCCCTGCTGGGCCCAGCGGCCGGCTTGGCGGCGGGACACCCGGTTCGAGACGGCGGTGGCGGTCCCGGCGACGACGGCGGTACGGGCCACTCCGCGGAGCAGTCCAGGCATGTGCGTCCTCCCTCGGAGGCGGTCGGTGGGTCCGGCCCGTCCGGTGGCGCGGGCCGGGGGCGGTCAGCGGGTCGAGCCGAGCGCCTCGATGGTGTCGAGGACCTCGACGACGTCCTGCAGCGGCACGCGCCCGCCGGCGACCATCCGGGCGTCGGCCCGGCGCAGCGCGGCGGCCAGCGGCGCCGCCCACCGGTTCTCGTACAGCAGGACGGCGGCGCTGTCGCCCGGCTCCAGCAGCGCACTGGCCTCGTCGAGGTCGGTGTCGCCGAGCAGGCCGGAGGACGCGCCCTCGAAGACGGCGAGGTCGAGGCGGCCGTCGCCGTCCAGGTCGGCGATCTGGACCACCGAGACCGTTCCGTCCTCGTCCTTGCGCAGGAACGTGAGGTCCAGGACGCGGATGATCGCGCGGTCGACCAGGTCGACGAGGAGCGGCAGCCCCTCGCCGGTCAGTCGGCTGCCCGGGAAGGAGATCACCAGGTAGTCGATCGGACCGAGCTCTTCCGACTCTTCCGGGGCGTGGGACAGGTCGTTCACGTCAGCTCCAAGAGGGCGTCGCCCGGCCGCCGGTACCGCGACCGGGGGCCGGTGCCCGGAACGTCCCCGGCCTCGGCCCGGTCCCACGCTAACCCGGACGGCCGGTCGCCGCCCGGCGGTGCTCCCCGCGCTCCCGGGCCGGGGAGGACGCAGGATGGGGAGGGAGTCCGCTGTCCCCGTGCGACCGGGAGGGTTGCCGTGAAAGACCTGGAGTTCACGCAGAAGCGCGCACTGTCACGCGCCGAGGCCGCCGACCAGCTGGAGGCGCTGGCCGCCGCGATCCGGCGGGGCGGCCAGGCGGAGCTGGCCCTCGGGCCCGGCAGGCTGACCCTGCGCATCCCCGAGGAGCTCCACACCGAGATCGAGGTCGAGCTGGACGGCGACGAGGTCGAGCTGGAGATCGAGATGTCCTGGCGCACGACGGCGGCGGAGCGCTCCGAGGACCCCGGGGACTGACACCCCCGCCCCGCCCGGCCCCGCCCCCAATCACCCCCGGTCGAGCACGCGACCGGGGGTGACGGCTGTTCAGTTGCGCTCCCGCTCAAGGCGGTTAGGCTCGTCCGTCATGTCTGCGACCTCCCTGGACGACCTCCTGCACCCGCCGACCACCCCCTACGACCGAGGGTTCCTCGACACCGGCGACGGCAACCGCGTCTACTACGAGCAGCTCGGCAACCCCGACGGCAAGCCCGCCCTGTACGTGCACGGCGGCCCCGGCGCGGGCACGCCGGACCGGCCGACCCGGGCCTGGGACCCGGCGCGCTACCGGGTGGTCCGCTACGACCAGCGCAACTGCGGGCGCAGCACCCCGCACGCCAGTGACCCGGCCGCGGACCTGGCGCTGAACACCACGCAGCACCTGGTCGACGACATGGAGCGGCTGCGCGCGCACCTGGGCATCGAACGCTGGCTGCTGGACGGCGCCTCCTGGGGCTGCACGCTGATCCTGGCCTACGCGCAGCAGCACCCGGAACGGGTCAGCGAGATCGTCCTCCAGGCGGTCACCACCACCCGCCGGGCCGAGACCGACTGGCTCTACCACCGGGTGTCGGCCTTCAAGCCCGAGGCGTGGGACCGCTTCCGGGCCGCCGTCCCCGAGCACGCCTGGGACGGCGACGTGTACGCCCTGCTGGCCGCCTACGCGCGCCGGATGGAGCACCCGGACCGGGCGGTGCGGGCGGCCGCCGCCGACGCCTGGCTGGCCTGGGAGGACGCGGTGGTCTCGGACGAGCCGAACGGCGTCCCCGGGATGTACAGCGCCCGGGAGGCGGACGCCCGGATCGCCTTCGTCCGGATCTGCGCGCACTTCTTCAGCCGCGGCGCCTGGCTGGCGGAGGACCAACTGCTGCGCGGGGCACACAGGTTGGCGGGCATCCCGGGCGTGCTGGTGCACGGCCGGTACGACATGGGCTCCCCGGTGCAGACCGCGTGGGAGCTGGCGAAGGCGTGGCCGGACGCCCGGCTGCACGTCTTCGACGACTCCGGGCACGTCGGCGGCGAGGCGATGCGGCGGACGGTGTTCGAGGCCCTGGAGGAGTTCAAGCACCGCTGAGCCGCCCGGTGCCGGCCGGTGCCGCCCGCCGCGGGCGGCACCGGCCCGGGCGGTCACTTCTGCCAGCCGACCGAGGTGATCACGATGCTGGCCAGGCTGCCGGCGCCGTAGTTGGCCAGGCCCTTGCGGACGGCGACGATGCTGGGGCGCTGGTAGAGCTCCACGGTGTGGCCGAGTTCCCAGATCCTCGCGTCCGCCTGGTTGTACAGCTCGGCGGCCTGCGCCGGGTCGAGGGTGGCGGCGGCCTTGCGCAGCAGGGTGTCGATCTCGGGGGTGCTGAGCTTCGAGTAGTTGCCGAACACGTTGTCGCCCTGCGGGGCGCGGTAGATCGCCACCGTCTGGGAGAGCGGGAAGGAGTCGGTGTTGCGCCAGCTGGCCAGGTCGAACTTCCCCTGGTTGACGTACTTGGTGAAGTACTCCTTGCTGGGCACCTTGTCGACGGTCAGCTTGACGCCGACCTGCTGGAGCATGTTCTGCACGGCGGTGGCCAGGTCGGTCTGCGCCTGGTTGGAGGCGTCGTTCAGCACGTAGTGCAGCTCCAGCGGCTGCCCGTCCTTGCTGCGGGTGCCGCCCGCGTCCTTCCACCCGGCCTCGTCCAGCCACTTCTTCGCGGTGGCCGGGTCGTAGGAGGCCCAGTCGCCGGAGTTGTCGCGGTAGCCGTTCTGGTTGGTCATGAACAGGTGGTTGCCGAGCGGCTTGAACTCCACCGGGACGCCCTTGTTGGCGATCTTGATCAGCGAGGCGCGGTCCAGCGCCCGGCCGAGCGCCTGGCGGACTCTCTGGTCGGCGAGCGCGCCGTTGCCGCCGAAGGAGATGTGCACCTCGTCCCAGGGGGTGCCGGTGCGGATCGCGGTGTCGGGGGCGTCCTTGAGCTGGCCGTACGCGGCGGCGGTGCCGGCCGTGGCGAGGTCGGTCTCGTTGTTCAGGAACGCCTGGGTGATCGCGGCGGCGTCCAGCACCCGGTAGGTGATCCGGTCCAGCTTGGGCTTCGGGCCCCACCAGCGCGGGTTGGGCGTCAGGGTGATGGTCTGCGCGGTCTTGTCGGCGTTCGCGACCACGAACGGGCCGCCGAAGACCGGGGTCTTCTCCACCCAGCCCTCGTTGAAGTCCTGCGGGGTGGAGAGCCCGGAGGCGGGCAGCAGCGGGTTGAACAGGTTCTGCCAGTCGGCGTACGGCTCGGCGAAGGTGATCTTGACCTCGCTCGGGTCCGCGCCCTGCTCGACGGCGGAGATCTGCTCGTAGCCGGAGGGGTCGGCGATGTTGTAGGCCGGGTCCTTGCCGTTGGAGGACTTCCAGACCGCCGCGAAGTCGCGGTAGCCGATCGGGGTGCCGTCCGACCAGACCGCCTTCGGGTTGAGCTTGTACGTCACCACCTGCGGCGAGGTGGAGGTGACCTCGGCGGAGACCAGGTACGAGGGGTCGGGGTGGAAGACGCCCTTGGCGTCGACCCGGAAGAGCTTGGCCTCGGTGTAGTACATGATCTCCACCGCGTCCCCGTACCGGCCGTCGACCTGGTACGGGTTCCACTGGGTGATCCACTGCTGGAGCGGGAGGCGCAGCTCGCCGCCGTCCTTGACGTTCTCCGGCGGCTGCGGGTTGTTGTCCTCGGCGTCCACGGTGGGGGAGACGGTCTTGGCCACGTCACCGCCGGAGCCGCCCGCCGAGCTGCAGGCGGTCGCGGTGAGGAGGACGGCGAGGGCCGCGGCGGCGGCGCGGCCGGTCCGGCGGGCGGCGGGCGGTGTGCGCATCGGGGGAGTCCTCGGATTTCGAAGAGTCGGGGGCCGCCGGGTGTGGCGGCACTTGATGGTGGGCAGCCAAGTCGGTGCCGGCGGGCCGAACGTAACAGCCCGTCAGCCGACCCACCAGGGGGCCGTGCGCAGAACTGATCGAAGCGAAACCCGGCGCAACACCGCCGCAACACGCCGTCCGTACCCGTCTGGTCAGCTGTGACCAGCGGGTTCACCGGACCGGACGGACCCGCCGACCCGGCGGGCCTGGACGGACCGCCCGGCGTGGCGTACAACTGCTGCGCGAAAGTGCGTCAAAACCCGTACTAGCGAAGGCAAATGACCATGTTCCAGAGGTGTGCGAACCACACCGGGGGCAGGCCGTGACGCGATACCTCGCGGGGCGGCTCGGCTACTACGCCGCCCTGCTGACCGCAGCGGTGTTCCTCTCGTACGCCCTCACCGGCACCGCGCTCGGCCCCCGCTCCTACTTCGAGGCCAGACAGCCGCGCCCCTCCGCCGCCTCCGTGGACCGGCAGCTGACCGCGCTCAACCTCAACGACCGCACCCCCGTGGTCGAACGCTTCGGCACCTGGGCGAACGGCCTGCTGCACGGCGACCTCGGCCGCACCATCCACGGCACCGCCGTCAACGACGAGTTCGGCCGCCGGATCTGGGTCTCGCTGCGGCTGCTGCTGGTCGGCAGCCTGCTCGGCATGCTGCTCGGCGTCGCCGCCGGGGCCTGGAGCGCGGTGCGCCAGTACCGGCTCTCCGACCGGGCGCTGACCGTGCTCTCCTTCGTGCTGCTCTCCACCCCCGTCTTCCTGCTCGCCCTGCTGCTCAAGAACGGCGCGATCGCCGCCAAGACCGCCGCCGGGCACGAGGTGATCCCGTTCACCGGCTACGAGACGCCCAACCTGGCCGGCGGGATCGGCACCCACCTCGCCGACTGGGGACTGCACCTGCTGCTGCCCACCCTCTCGCTCGCCCTCGGCGGCCTCGCCACCTACAGCCGCTACCAGCGCGCCACCATGCTCGACGTGCTCGGCGCCGACTACCTGCGCACCGCCGAGGCCAAGGGGCTCACCCGCGGCCGCGCCCTGCTCAAGCACGGCCTGCGCACCGCGATCATCCCGATGACCACGATGTTCGCCTACGCCTTCCTCGGCCTGTTCACCGGCGCCGCCTTCACCGAGACCATCTTCGGCTGGCACGGCATGGGCGAGTGGTTCATCCAGGCCGTCAACGAGCAGGACGTCAACTCGGTGGCCGCGGTCAACCTCTTCGCCGCCGTGGTGGTCCTCGCCGCCGGCTTCCTCGCCGACGCCCTGCACGCCGCGCTCGACCCCCGGGTGCGGACCGGATGAGCGCCGAACTCGCCGCCGCCGCCCGGCAACCGGCCGAGGAGCCGGCCGCGCCGCGCGGGCGGGTGCGGCTGGCCGCCGCCCGGCTGAGGGCCTCGCGCGGGGCGGTGCTCGGGCTGGCCGTGCTGGTCCTGCTGTTCCTGCTGGCCTTCGCCGGGCCCTACCTGACGCCCTGGGACTACGCCGCCCCCGACTACGGCAGCCTGCGCCAACCCCCGTCCGGCACGCACTGGTTCGGCACCAACGGGCTCGGCCAGGACGTGTTCGCGCAGACCGTCCGCGGCCTGCAGAAGTCCCTGGTGATCGGACTGCTGGTGGCCGTCCTCTCCACCGGACTGGCCTCGCTGGTCGGCGCCTGCGCCGGGTACTTCGGCGGCTGGACCGACCGGGTGCTGACCTTCCTGGTCGACCTGCTGCTGATCTTCCCCGCCTTCCTGGTGATCGCGGTGCTCTCGCCGCGGCTGCGCGGCAGCGGCTGGATCGCCTTCGTGCTGCTGCTCGCCGTCTTCAACTGGATGGTCACCGCCCGGGTGGTCCGCTCGATGACCCGCTCGCTGCGCGAGCGCGAATTCGTCGCCGCCGCCCGGTACATGGGCGTCGGACCGTTCCGGATCATCTGGCGGCACGTGCTGCCGAACGTCTCCTCCTTCCTGATCATCGACGCCACCGTGACCGTCGGCGGCGCCGTGATGAGCGAGGCCGCCCTCTCCTACTTCGGCTTCGGCGTCCGCCCGCCCGACGTCTCGCTCGGCACCCTGCTGGCCGCCGGAGCCGCCGACGCGCCCGTCTTCCCCTGGCTGTTCTACTTCGCCGCCGGACTGCTCGTGCTGTTCGTGCTCGCCGTCAACCTGGTCGGCGACGGCCTGCGCGACGCCCTCGACCCGACGGCCGCCGCCGGGCGCCACCGCCCCCGCCGCCGTTCCACCACCCCGCCGCGCCGGAGCAGCCCGTGAACACCCCGCCCAGCACCCCGCCCACCACCCCGCTGCTCACCGTCCGCGACCTCACCGTCGACTTCGACGGCCACCCGGCGGTCCGCGGCGTCGACCTCGACCTGCACCGCGGCGAGACGCTCGGCCTGGTCGGCGAGTCCGGCTCCGGCAAGTCCGTCACCGCGCTCGCCGTCCTCGGCCTGCTGCCCGCCACCGCCCGCACCGGCGGCTCCGTCCGGCTGGACGGCCGCGAACTGCTCGGCCTGCCCGCCCGGCAGCTCGCCGCCGTCCGCGGCCGCCGCATCGCCATGGTCTTCCAGGACCCGCTGTCCGCCTTCACCCCCGTCCACCGGATCGGCGACCAGATCGCCGAAGCCGTCCGGATCCACCAGGACGTCGGCCGCGCCGCCGCCCGCAAGCGCGCCGCCGACCTCCTCGACCTGGTCGGCATCCCCGACCCGGCCCGCGCCCTGGACGCCTTCCCGCACGAGTTCTCCGGCGGCATGCGCCAACGCGCCGTGATCGCCATGGCGGTGGCCAACGAACCCGACGTGCTGCTCGCCGACGAACCCACCACCGCCCTCGACGTCACCATCCAGGCCCAGGTCCTCGACGTGCTGCGCACCGCCCGGCGGGAGAGCGGCGCCGCCCTCCTCCTGGTCAGCCACGACCTCGGGGTGATCGCGGGCAGCGCCGACCGGGTCGCCGTCATGTACGCCGGACGGATCGTCGAGACCGCCCCCGTCGACGAACTGTTCGCCGCGCCCCGCCACCCCTACACCCTCGGCCTGATCGGCGCCGTCCCCCGGCTCGACGGCCGCGGCGGCCCGCTCGTCCCGATCCCCGGCCGGCCGCCCGCCGCCGGTGAACCCGCCGGCCCCGGCTGCGCCTTCGCCGACCGCTGCCCGCTCGCCGAGGACCGCTGCCGCACCGCCGAACCCCCGCTGGCCGGCACCGGTGGGCACCGCGCCGCCTGCGTCCGCGCCGACCACCTCGCCGCCACCCGGCCCGCCCCCGCCGAGGTCTACCCCGTCCCGGCCCCGCCCGCCGCCGTCCCCCGCCCGCGCGCCGCCCGCGACAGCGTCCTCGCCGTCCGCGGCCTCACCCGCAGCTTCCCCCGCCGCCGCGGCGGCCTGCTGCGCCGCCGGGCGGGCGAGGTGCACGCCGTCGACGGCGTCGACCTCGACATCCGGCGGGGCGAGACGCTCGGCCTGGTCGGCGAGTCCGGCTCCGGCAAGTCCACCACCCTGTACGAGATCCTGCGGCTGGCGGCCCCGCAGGGCGGCCGGATCGAGCTCCTCGGCCAGGACACCGCCGCCCTCGACCGGGCCGCCGTCCGACGGCTGCGCTCCCGCGTCCAGATCGTCTTCCAGGACCCGGCGGCCTCCCTCGACCCGCGGATGCCGGTCGGCGACGTGCTGGCCGAACCGCTGCTCGCCCGGCGCACCCCCAAGGCCGAGGCCCGCCGCCGCGTCCCCGAACTGCTGCGCCAGGTCGGCCTCGACCCCGCGCACGCCGACCGCTACCCGCACGAGTTCTCCGGCGGCCAGCGCCAGCGGATCTCCATCGCCCGCGCCCTCGCCGTCCGCCCCGACCTGCTGGTGCTGGACGAACCCGTCTCCGCCCTCGACGTCTCGGTCCAGGCCGGCGTGCTCAACCTGCTCCAACGGCTCAAGGCCGAACTCGGGCTGGCCTACCTGTTCGTCTCCCACGACCTGTCGGTGGTGCGCCACCTCGCCGACCGGGTCGCCGTGATGTACCTCGGCCGCACCGTCGAGACCGGCGCCGCCGAGGAGGTCTTCACCCGCCCCCGCCACCCCTACACCCGGGCCCTGCTGGCCGCCGTCCCGCTCCCCGACCCGGCCGCCGAACGGGCCCGCCCCCGCCTGCTGCTGGCGGGCGACCCGCCCTCCCCGGCCGAGCGCCACCCCGGCTGCCCCTTCCGGGCCCGCTGCCCCGTCCACGCCGCCCTCGCCCCCGAGCGGCGCGAGCGCTGCGCCACCGAGGCGCCCGCCGCCCGGCCCGCGGCCCCGGGGACCGACCACACCGCCGCCTGCCACCACCCGGACCACCCGGACCACCCGGACGACCCGGACGACCCGGACCATCCGGGCTGAGGGAACGCGTCGGGCCCCGGGCACCAGCGCCCGGGGCCCGACGGCCGGTCACTTCCCGTAGATCCCGACCTCGTCCAGCGAGTAGCGGTTGTCGGTGCCGCGCGCCAGCATCACCACCCGGACGTGCCGGGCGTCGGTCGGGGTGAAGGAGCGGTTCTCCAGGCCGCCGCCGTCGGTGGTGGTGGAGTAGACGGTCCGCCAGGAGGCGCCGTCGGTGGAGACGTCGATCCGGTAGGCGGTCGCGTACTGGTCGGACCAGTCCAGCACCACCCGGCCGACCTTGCGGACGCCGCCCAGGTCGACGTTCAGCCAGGCGGTGGCCACCGTCTTGGAGGCCCAGCGGGTGCCGGCGTCGCCGTCGACGGCCTGCTTGGGCGGGTAGGCCACCACGATCGCGTCCTGGTAGTCGGAGGCGGTCGCGGTGGCGCCGCGGGCCAGGTTGGTCAGGTCGTCGGTGCGGCGGGCCGGGAACTCCACCACCTGCTGGTAGGTGGGCCGGTTCTGCCAGGCGATCCGCGGGACGGTGATGCCGCCCATCGCCCGGTGCACGATCGAGTCGGCGCACAGCTGGTCGCCCGCCGCGCAGTACTTGTCCGCCGGGTACGTGGTGGTCGCCGGGGTCGCCACCGCCTGGGTCAGCGTGGTCAGCAGCACCTGCCGGCAGGCGCCGAGCGCGCCGCCGCCGCAGTACGCCCGGTCCAGCGGGCCGGAGACCGGCCGGCCGAGCACCGCGCGCAGGTCCTTGTCCACGTACGACCACCAGCCGTGCTGGAAGGACGAGCCCTTGTGTGCCTGGCCCGCCGCGATGTCGTCGCCGCCGGACGTCCCACCCAACTGCCCGCCCGAGGGCGTCTCGTTGATCGGGGCGACGGCGGTCAGCGCCCGCCACGGCCCGTCGCCCAGGCCGGGCCGGAACTCGCCCTCGACCAGCAGCGGCCACCAGGCGTCCAGGATCCGGATCGCCTCCGCGTCGGTGTACACCCCCGCGCCCTTGGTGGCCTCGCGCCGGTGCGAGCCGCCCGCCGCCCAGGCCCGCAGCTTGGTGACCGCGGCGGCCGCGGCCGGGTCGGTGACCGGCGCCGAGTCCAGCACCGCGAGCAGTTCGGGCAGCACCCGATCGGCCCGCAGGTCGACGTTGGCGGCGTCCTCCATCGCCTTGACCAGGTCGGTGCGGGTGACGCCGCCGCGCTGCGTCAGCGCCTTCACCCGGGTGTCCAGCAGGTCGGCCCGGTGGACGGCGCCGTTGCCCCAGGCGGAGGTGAAGCCCGGCGCCTGCTTGTTGTTCCAACTGACGTAGTAGTCCTGGTCGGTGGACTGCGCGTGCCGGGCCGGCGGCTCGACCGCGGAGGTGTTGGCGGCCTTGTCCCAGCCCTGCCAGGTGTAGCCGCCCTGGGCGAGGATCGGCAGGTCCGGGTCGGTGCCGGCGGCGCGCAGCGGCTCGGTGCCGGAGTTGTAGTACGCGGTGTGGTCGGCGTCCGCGTAGAACCAGTTGAAGGTGTAGCCGATGTCCTGCGCGGCGCGCTGGAAGGCCGCCGCCGAGGTGATCGCCGCCGGGTCGTTGAACTGCTGGAAGCCGATCACCGAGTCCACCTCGTGCCGGTAGGTGGAGCGCAGCGCGGTGTACGCCACCGGCCGCCCGCCGACCTTCCCGGTGTGGGTGACCAGGCCGTACGCCGAACGCAGCGTCACCAGGTCGTAGGCGCCCGCCGCGGTGGAGTCCGCGGTGCTCGGCTGCCAGGCGTTGTGCTTGGTCAGCTGCTCGAACGGGGTGCAGACGCCGTCCAGCAGGTAGCCGCGCGAGGAGGTGGACGGCGTGCCGCCGCCCGGCTCGCACAGGTCGACGGCGAAGGTGTCGGTGATGTCCTGGTTGGCGGAGGTCGCGCTCCACGAGTAGTCCAGGCCGCGGCCGATCTCCACGTAGAAGCTCAGCCCCGGGAAGGACGCGCCCCGGCTGCGCAGGCCCGGGCCGTCCAGCTCCTGCACCATCAGGATCTGCGGCGCGTAGTAGCCGGTCTGCGGGCCGTACACGGCGATCGGGTGCCCGGAGGCGGTGTGCGCGCCCGACACCAGCAGGGCGTTCGACATGCCCTTCTTCGCGGTGATCAGGTCGGCGGGCAGCACGCCCTCGGCGCTCGTCGAGGTGCTCGCGGCGCTCGTCGAGGTGCTCGCGACCGCCGCCGTCCCGGTGCCGTTGGCGGTGTGGGGGACCTCGGTGACCGAGCCCGGGTCCGGCAGCGCGGTGCCCACCGGGTTCGCGGGCGAGGCCGCGTACGGGAAGGCGGTGCCGTCGTGCACGGTGGCCGTCGCCTCCGGGTCGTCCTCGGCCCGCCAGGCCGCGTACGCCCGGTCGCCCGCCTCGGTGCCGTACTGCTGGCGCAGCGCGATCCGGGCCAGCGCGTTGCCGACCTCGCCGCCGCCACCGCCGCCGAAGATCGCCCCGATCACCGAGGAGATCGCCACCACGTCGGTGGCCGTGAACGGTTCGATGGTCGAGCCGTGCCCGGTCAGCACGTACTCGCCCGGGTAGTTGTTGGCGGCGACGTCGGCCGCGGCGAAGGCGTTCAGGCCCGCCACGTAGTCCTGCACGTCCTGCCAGGCCTGCGCGCCGCGCGGGCCGGACGCCTTCACCCGGTCGATCTGCTGCTGCAGGTCCGCCTCGGTGTACGGGGCCACCGCCCACAGGCTCTGTTCCAGCGCCCGGTTGCCCGCCGCGCCGCCCGCGAACGAGGACAGCTGCCCGCGGCCCACGTGCCGCAGCACGTCGATCAGCCAGAGCCGGTCCTGCCCGGCCGCGTACCCGGCGCCGAACTCGGTGTCGGAGCGGGTGACGCCCTTGACGTGCGGCGTCCCGGTCGCCTTGTCCCGGGTGATGGTCACCCCGGTGCGCGGCGTGGTGGTGCTCTCCACCTGCCCGGCGGGCACCCCGAACGAGGCGTCGTTGAAGTACGCGGAGAGCTGGTCCGGCGTCAGGCCGCTGTAGTCGTGCAGCAGCGCGTCGTACTCGTCGACCTGGTCCGCCGAGTGCGCCGGCCGGGTGCCCACGCTCTGGTGCAGCAGGATCCCGGCCAGCGTGGCGTGGCCGTTCTCCCCGGCCGTCAGGATGTCCTGGCACTGGCCCAGGCACGGGTCCCCGGCGGTCGGGGCGGGCCCGGCGGCGGCCGCGCCGGCCGGCTGGGCGGTGAGCGCGCCGAGCAGCAGCGCGGCGGAGGAGAGCAGGGCGACGAACGCCGAACGCGTTCGGCGCGGGACGGGAGCAGCGGGCACCTGGGCCTCTTCCTGACAGGGGGTATCGGAAGTCCGGCCGCACGTTAGTCCGCGAAGTGACCCCCGGGTAGGGGGTGCGCGGGCACCGCCACGGAACTGTCATCCGGCTGTCATGAACGCGAGTTGACGGCCCGTCGGGAGGGGCCGGAACGCGCGGGGAGGTGAGCGGGCGGCCGCGGAGCGTCAGGAGCGGGCGGACCCGGACCCGGAGCCGGACCCGGACCCGACCGGGACGGGCCGCCGCTCGGCGAGCAGGCGCAGGGCCGCCTGCGAGGGGGAACCCTCCTCGGCGGTGTACGTCACCAGGGTCTGGTCGGGGTCGCCGGGCAGGGTCAGGCTCTCGTAGGCGACGGTGAACCCGCCGACCGCCGGGTGGCGCAGGCGGTAGCTGCCGTGGGTCTTCTCGCGGATCTCCTGCTGCTCCCACAGCCGCCCGAACTCCGGGCTGGCGTCCGACAGTTCACCGATCAGCGCCGGGTAGGCCGGATCCTCCGGGTGGCGGCCGTGGTCCAGCCGCAGGTAGCCGACGACGTCGCGGGCCTTGGCCTCCCAGTCGACGAAGCGGCCGCGCAACTCCTCGTGGCAGAACACCAGCCACGCCTTGTTCAGCCGCCCGGCGGGCAGCGCGGCGAAGTCGACCATCATCGCGGCCATCGGCGCGTTCCAGGCCAGCACGTCGGTGCGCCGCCCGACCACGTACGCCGGGGTGTGCGGCATCGAGTCCATCAGCCGGCGCAGCCCGGGCCGCACCCGCTGGGCGGGCGCCGGCCGGCCACCCGCGCCGGCCGGGCGCACCAGCCGGTGCAGGTGGCCGGTCTCCACCGCGTCCAGCCGCAGCGCCGAAGCCACCGCGTCCACCACCGCGTCCGAGACGTTCTCCGCCCGGCCCTGCTCGAACCGGGTGTAGTAGTCGACGCTCACCCCCGCCAGCTGCGCCAGCTCCTCACGGCGCAGCCCGGGCACCCGGCGGCGCTCGCCGAAGGACCGCAGCCCCGCCTCCTCCGGCCGGATCCGGGCACGCCGGGACCGCAGGAAGGCACCGAGGTCGGCTCGTCGGTTCATGGCCACGATCCTAGGCGCTGCCCCGTACGGGCCCGGTGCCCGGTGCTCGGCGCCCGGAGCCCGGAGCCCCGCGGAATTCGGCGCGCCGCCGATCCATCCGGATCCGGCCGGGCTCCGAAACCGGTCGTGGACCACCCGCCGGACCGGCGGCGCGGCGGCCGCGGGCGGGAGGGGCACCAGGTGGAGCTGGTCGGTGGCGGTGGCGGTGGCGGTGGCGGTGGCGGACGGGTGTGGGAGCCCTGGGCCGAACTGATGGCCGATCACCGCCCGGTGCTGGTCGCCCCGGCGGCCCCGGGACGCCCCGCCCCCGCCGGCGACGGCTGGAGCGGCCCGGGCGCCCCGCCCGAACTGCGCCGGGACTGGTCCGCGGCCTTCGACGGCACCCGACTGGTCGTCACCCGCCCCGACGGGCAACCCTGGTACGACGGGCCGCTCACGGCCGCCCGCGAATGGGCCCGCGCGCTGCGCGCCCACGGCACCCTGGTCATCGTCACCGGCCCGTTCACCGCCCCCGCCGACCTGCGCCCCGCCGCCGCCGGGGGCCGGCTCTCCACCCTCGCCGTCCCGGCCCGCCTGGTCGACGCCCACCGGCCCCCGCCCGCCGCCGCGGACTGACCGGCCCCGGCGGCGAAGGGGGTTCCGGCAGACCCGGGTTCGGCGGTACCGGGGACGAGCAGGGCCCTGGGTACGGGCGGGGCGGGCCGCGACGATGGGTCGGGCGCCGCCGGACGGACGGCGGCGCACCGCGACCCGAGACCCGAACGCGAGGACCCGCATGACCGCGAACGCCCTGCCCACCACCCCGCTCGGCGGCACCGACCTGCACGTCACCCGGCTCGGCTTCGGCGCCTGGGCGATCGGCGGGAGCGGCTGGAGCTTCTCCTGGGGACCGCAGGACGACGCCGACTCGATCGCCACCGTCCACCGGGCCGTCGCCGCCGGGATCAACTGGATCGACACCGCCCCCGCCTACGGCCTCGGCCACTCCGAGGAGGTCGTCGGCAAGGCCCTCGCCGCCCTCCCGGAAGCCGACCGCCCGTACGTCTTCACCAAGGCCGGCCTGGTCTGGGACGAGCCCGACCCGTTCGCCGCCCCGCGCAAACTGCTCAAGCCCGCCAGCATCCGGGCCGAACTGGAGGGCTCGCTGCGCCGCCTCGGCGTCGAACGGATCGACCTCTACCAGGCGCACTGGCCCGGCGACGGCGCACTGCTCACCTTCGGCCCCGACCAGGACCCGGCGACCACCGCCCGGCACGCCACCGCGCTGGAGGAGTACTGGGCGACGCTGGCCGCACTCAAGGCCGAGGGCAAGGTCCGGGCGATCGCGCTGTCCAACCACGACGCCGCCCAGCTGACCGCCGCCGAAGCGGTCGCGCACGTGGACGCCGTCCAGCCGCAGTTCAGCCTGCTGCACCGGCACGCCGCCCCCGAACTGGCCTGGGCGCACGCCCACGGCACCGGCTCGATCGTCTACCAGCCGCTGCACTCCGGACTGCTGACCGGCACCTTCAGCCCCGAACGGGTCGCGGCCCTGCCCGCCGACGACTGGCGCAAGGGCGCCCCGGACTTCACCACCGCCCTGCCCGCCAACCTCGCCCTGGTCGACGCGCTGCGCCCGATCGCCGAGGCGCACGCCACCACGGTCGCCGCCGTCGCCCTCGCCTGGACGCTGCACTGGCCCGGCGTCACCGGCGCGATCGTCGGCGCCCGCCGCCCCGAACAGGTCGACGGCTGGATCGCCGCCGCCGACCTGAGGCTGACCGGCGACGACCTGGACGCGATCGCCGCCGCGCTCACCGCGACCGGCGCGGGCGGCGGCCCGGTCCGCCCGTGAACCCGGCGGTCGGGGCCGGAGCGCGGGCCCGCCCCGACCCGCTCGGCCCGCGGGCGGCGGTGTCGGCGGTGCGCTGTTGAATGTGCGGCATGACCGCCCGTGAACTGGTGTCCTCGTTGCCCGAACCCGCTGCCCTGCTCGCCCGTTGCCGGGCGATCGCGCTGCTCGACACCATCCTCGACCCGTACGGCCCCATGCACACGTTCGTACCCGGCTGGCGGGACGGCGTGGATCTGGCCTGCATGGACAACGGCTCGGGCGACCAGTACGCGATCGTGTTCGACCCGGCCGGAGTGTTCCTCTACGGCTTCGACCACGAGAGCGACGCCACTCCGTGGCGGGAGCAGGACCGCGCGCACTGGCCCGGCCTGCTCGACGGCCTGCCCACCCCGCTCGCGCACTACCCGGAGGCGCCGGAGTTCCGGTTCGAGGGGTTCTTCGACGCCACGGTGTGCGCCTGGCGCGAGAGCGGTGACACCGGGTGGCGGTGCGGGCCGGTGGAGTTCGCCGACGACGAGTCGGACGGCGCCGACTGGCTGTTCGACCTCGTCGTGGACGGAAGCCCGGAAGCCTACGTGAGCCACACCGAGGAGTACCTCGAACGTTCCGTCGACCGGGACGCGGTGGCGGCGGTCATGGCAGGCGCCCCGCTGACCCGCGGGACGGTCGCCTCGCTCGCCCCCTCCGCAGGCTACGAAGCCGTCGCCGAGCAGGCCCGCAGGCTGGGCTACAGCGTCATGGACTGACCCTGGTCCGACCGCCGCCCCGCCCGCCGGGGACGGACGTGTGCGCGGGGCCGGAGTCGGGGCCCGGGCCGGCCGAGGGCGATGCTCGCCAGGACCAGGGCCATGCCGGCGTACTGGGCCGGGCCCGGGTGCTCGCCGCCCAGGGCCGCGCCGAGCAGGACGCCGGTGACGGGGTTGAGCAGGCCGATCAGGCCGACGGTGGCGGCGGGCAGGCGGCGCAGTCCGGTGAACCAGACCAGGAAGGCCAGCGCGGTGGCGACCAGCGAGCTGTAGCCGAAGGCGAGCACGGCCCCGCCGTCCAGTGCGGGCGGCGGCCCTTCGGCGAGGGCCGCCACCGGTAGCAGGAGCAGTCCGCCGAGCGTCAACTGCCAGGCGGTGGAGGCCAGTACGCCCGGGGTGGCGTCCCCGTCCGGGGTCGGGGCGCCGCCCCCGTCCGGGGTCGGGGTCGTCCAGCGGGCGGTGAGCACGTAGCCGACCGAGGAGACCAGCAGGGCGCCCAGCGCGGCGAGCAGTCCGGCGGGCCCGGCCGGGCCGGTGCCGCCCGCGAGCATCAGGGCCGCGCCGCCGACGCCGACCACGCCGCCCGCGAGTTGGGCGGGCAGCGGGCGCCGGCCGGCCAGCAGCCAGGCGCAGAGCATCAGGGCGAGCGGGGAGAGGGCCATCACCATGGCGGCGGTGCCCGCCGGGAGCCACTGCGAGGCCAGGTAGACCAGGACGAAGAAGGCGGCGGTGTTCAGCGCGCCGAGCACGGCCGAGCGCCACCACCAGGCGCCGCGCGGCAGCCGCCGGGCAGCGGCGAGCAGCAGGAGGCCGGCGGGCAGGGCGCGCAGGACGGCGCCCCAGAGCGGGGCGCCGGCGGGCAGGTAGTGGTGGGTGACGTAGTAGTTGGCGCCCCAGGCGACCGGGGCGAGGGCGGTCAGCGCGCCCCACCGGAGAACAGCTTCCATGGAAGACAATATAGCTTCCATGGAAAACACCGGGCTATGCTGGTGCCATGGAGCAGCCGGCCCAGCGGCCACCCGACCACGTCGCCCGGATCCAGGCCGTCTGGCGCCGCGAACGCCCGGACCTGGACGTCGCCCCGCAGGGCGTGATCGGCCGCCTGCACCGGGTCGCCACCCTGCTCACCCACGAACTGTGCGCCGTCTACGCCCGCTACGACCTGGGCGAGGGCGAGTTCGACGTGCTCGCCGCACTGCGCCGGGCCGGGGCCCCGTACGAGCGCGCCCCCGGCGAACTCGCCGCGCACACCATGGTCACCACCGGGGCCGTCACCAAGCGCATCGACCGCCTGGAACGGGCCGGACTGGTCACCCGCCGCGCCGCCGCCGAGGACCGGCGCGGCCGGGTCGTCGCCCTCACCCCGGCCGGGCGCGAACTGATCGACCGCGCCTTCACCGACCACATCCGCAACGAGCACGAACTCCTGGCCGCCCTCACCCCCGCCGAGGCCGCCCAACTGGAGGCCCTGCTCACCGGCTGGCTGGCCCGGCTCGAACCCGCCGACGGCACCGCGCCCGGAGCTGCGCCCGGTGCCGCGTCGACCGGCTGAGCGCGGTCCGGTCCGAGCGGGCTGAGCGCGTTCCGGCCCGAATCCGCCGAAAAGCCGCGCATGCCCCGGCCGAAACCGGGCAGCCGGACCGCAGAACGACGAACTCCCCTCGACAAGGAGGCAGTTGTGAGCGACGGCATGTGGGGTTACGAGAAGGCCGAGGGCTACAACCCGGGCGTCGACCTGACCGGTTACCGGGTCGAAGCCACCGACGGCCACATCGGCAAGGTCGACAAGCACTCCTACGAGGCCGAGGACGGCTACGTGGTGGTCGACACCGGCCCGTGGATCTTCGGCCGCGAGGTGCTGCTCCCGGCGGGCGTCATCCGGCGCATCGACGAGGAGGCCAAGACCGTCTGGGTCGACCGCCCCAAGGAGGAGATCAAGAGCGCCCCGGAGTACCACCGCGAGTCGCACGCCATGGACAGCGACTACCGGCGCGGCGTCGGCGGCTACTACGGCACCGGCCTGTGACCGGCCCACCAGCTCGGACGCGCCGCAGCGCCCCGTCGGCGGACGGGGCGCTGCGGCGCGTCCGGCGGACCCGGGCGATCCGGGGCGTCGCGTCGCGGCGCGGCCCCGCCGTGGAGCGTCACTCGTTCGGCTGACGGTGCGGCGCGGTGGAGGTTCCCGGCCGGATCGGTCGTACTCGATCTGCCATGGTGGGCGACGGGGCGTCAGACGCCCCCTCACCCGCCAACTCCCGTACCGGGGGCCCCTGGTGCGCGGGCCGCCGCAGTCCGGCCCCGCGCCCGCCCGGTGCGGCGGAAAGGACGTCGAGCGCGATGACCGACGACATCTCCTACGCGAAGATCCACCCCGCCATCGGGCTGGCCCGGCTGGGCAACAGCGCCCACCCCGACGGCTGGTTCTACGGACCCGAGACCCCCGCCCCCGAACCCGTCACCCCCGGCGCCCACAAGGACGACACCGGCGCGATCAAGCGCCAGGCCGCCCGGTTCCGGATCTACGGCTACGACGCCCGGGGCCGGGTGGTGCGCGAACTCACCACCGCCGAGGCCGGGGTGGAGATCGAGTGGGCCGTGCACGTCGCCAACCGGAAGTCCGCCTGGTACAACTTCGACCTGGCCTTCGACATCCCCGACATGCAGGGCATGAAGTCCGCCCGCCGCAACCCCAAGCAGACCGACCGCGCCCGGCTCGTCATCGACCCCGGCCGCAAGACCCTGCGGGCCGGCACCGGCGACCAGGTCGAGTTCACCGGCGGCACCTTCCTCGGCGTCGACGTCCCGCTCGGCCGGATGCACACCGACGACCACGGCCGGCTCGTCCTCCTCGGCGGCACCGGCACCTCCGGCGCCCCGAACGGCGAGGAGCTGCACTCCTTCGGCAACAACGACGGCTGGTACGACGACACTTCGGACGGCCCGGTCACCGCCACCCTCACCCTCGGCGGCCGCAACGTCCCGGTCGAGGGCGCCTGGGTCGCCGTCGCCCCGCCCAACTACGCCCCCGACGTCAAGACCCTGCGCACCCTGTGGGACCTGCTGCACGACCTCTTCCTCCAGCAGGGCACCGTCCCGCCCGACCCCGCGGTCAACTTCGAGCGCGACGTCCTGCCGATCCTCCGGCGCTTCCACGAACTCCAGTGGGTCAACAACGGCTTCGCCGCCCACTACGGCTTCGGCGGCCCCCAGGACTTCCTCGCCCCCGCGATGCTCGCCCGCCTCGGCAGCACCGCCGACCGCAACCGCGAACTGCGCCGCCAGGTCTGGATCGCGATCCGCGACCACGCCCGCGACGGCCTCTCCCCGCAGCCCTGGCCCTGGTTCTACGGCGACGCGATGGCCAGCAGGCCCAAGTCCGCCCTCCAGTACATGACCCTCTCCGACACCCAGATCGCCCACCTCGCCGCCTGGGCCAAGGGCGAGTTCGACACCACCCCCTGGCCCGGCTTCCCGCACCGCCTGGAGGACGCCCCCGTCGCCGACCAGCCCGGCCTGCTCGACCGCGCCGCCCTCGACTTCTGCCTCGCCGACGCCTTCCACCCCGGCTGCGAAGTCACCTGGCCGATCCGCCACACCACCATGTACCAGGAGCCCTACCGCATCCTGCACCGCCCCGACGGCCAGGACGAACCCGACTACGGCCCCGAACTCACCGACCGCCAGGCCCTCGCCGCCGACGGCCCGCTGCACGCCCAGGGCCCCGGCGACCTCACCCGCTGGATGGCCATCCCCTGGCAGACCGACACCGCCAGCTGCCGCTCCGGCTACGAGTCGATCGCCCTGCCCAGCGTCCGCTACGACCCGCACGTCCCCACCTTCTGGCCCGCCCGGGTGCCCAACCACGTGCTCACCGAGGAGGACTTCCGGATCGTCAACAAGGAGGACGGCGGCACCCCCACCGAGGAGGAGCGCGAGGACGCCTTCGCCCGCCGGGCCTCCTGGCTGCGCGGGCTGCGCGGCGAGTACAAGGAGCAGCTCGCCCAGGCGGTGAAGGAGTGGCACGACTTCGGCATCGTCGAGACCCGGCGGTACACCGTCGGCGACGGCCGCTTCCCCGAGGTCCTCCAGGTCGAGTCCACCCCCGGCTTCCCGCTCGAAGGCGTCTCCCCCGACCGCAACCGCGTCACCCTGCACGTCCCCGAGACCACCCTCGACACCGCCCCCCACTCCGGCCTCCTCGCCGCCGCGGCCACCCACACCGGCTACTCCACGGAGGAGATCACCGTCGGCTACATCGACAAGCTGGACCCGTTCGGCGAGGAGTCCGCGAACGGCGGCGGCGCGAAGCCCGTGGACGGGACGGAGTGAGCGCGGCGGGGTCGGTGGGGGACGGCATGAGCCTGGTGCCCGGGATGCCGGGGGGCGGAGGGGGCGCGGCGGGGTCGGTGGGGGAGGTCCTGGTGGCGGGTGGGGCGGGGGGACGGTGAGCGGGCGGTACGAGGTGGTGGTGGCCGGGGGCGGGCCGGCCGGGGTGGCGGCGGCTTCGGTGCTGGCGCGGGCCGGGCGGGCGGTGCTGCTGGTGGAGGCCGGACGCGGGCCGGGGTCGGTGGGGGAGGCGCTGCCCGCCGCGGCCCGGGTGCTGCTGCGGGACCTGGGCGCGGAGCGGGTGCTGGCGGACGGTCACCTGCCGTGCCTGGCCAACCGCTCGGCCTGGGGCAGCGCGTTGCTGGGCTCGGCGGACAGCATCCTCGATCCGCACGGCCACGGCTGGCACCTCGACCGTCCGCGCTTCGACCGCCGGTTGCGCGAGTGCGCCCTCGCCCAGGGCGTCCGGTTCGCCGACCGCACCACCGTGCGCCCGCTGGCCCGGACCCCGGACGGCGGCTGGACGGTCGAACTGCGCGGGAGCGGACGGCGGACGGTGGACTGCCGCTGGCTGGTCGACGCGACCGGCCGCCGGGCGGCCCTCGCCCGGTCCTGCGGGGCCCGGATCCTGACCCGGGACCGGCTGGTCGCCGTCCACCTCACCCTCGGCCCCGCCGAACCGCCGGGCGCCGACACCACGACCACCGTCGAGTCCGCCCCCGACGGCTGGTGGTACACCGCACCGCTGCCCGCCGGGCGGCGCCTGCTCGCCTGGTACACCGACGCCGACACCCTCGCCGGGCAGACCGGGAGGAGCGGCTCCCGGTCGGCCGGCCCGGAGGCTTTCCGGCGGGCCCTCGCCGCCACCCGGTACGTCGGCCCGCTGGCCGCCGCACACCCGTGGCCCGCCGCCGGGGTGCCGAGGCGGGCGCCCGCGCACGGTGCGGAGCTGGACGCCGTGCACGGGGAGGGCTGGGTCGCGGCCGGGGACGCGGCCGTCGCGTTCGACCCGCTGTCCTCGCAGGGCATCCTGACCGCCCTGTTCACCGGCCTGCGGGCCGGGCAGGCCGTGCACGCCCGGCTGGGGGGAGACCGGGGGGCACCGGGGGAGTACGCCCGGACGGTGGCCGCCGTCCGGGAGGCACACCTGCGCAACCACCGCGCACACTACGCCGCCGAACGGCGCTGGTCCGACCGGCCGTTCTGGCAGCGCAGACACCGCACCACGACACCCGAGGAGACACCCGCATGAGCACCGGACCCCTGCCCGACACCCTCAGCGCCACCGGCGACCGGCACGGCCACCGCTTCCTGCTGATCGGCAAGAAGACGGTCTTCAGCTACCACCTGGGCCTCTACCACGTCCCGATCCACGCCTTCCAGCTGATCACCGCCTTCGGCCTGGACGACCGGCTGCGCACCACCTACCTCGACGACCTCGCCGCCCACGAGGACCAGCAGGTCTACTACTCGCTGTTCACCGAGGGCCACTGGCCGCTCCAGGAACTCGTCGACGGCACCCGCACCTCGCTCCCCGTCGAGCTGGAGCGGGTCACCGTCGACGCCGAGGGCCGGCGCACCTTCACCCCGCTGCTCCCGGCCGTCGACGTCAGCAGCCGCAAGGAGGACGTGGTCCACTACCGGCCGCTGGTGGCCGACGCCGGCTACCCCGACTTCCTGACCGAACTGGTCTTCGGCCGGGGCGACGAGATCCACCTCACCCACGCCCTGGCCGGCGCCCCCAACTGGGACGAGGTGATCACCACCGTCGACCCGCAGGGCTTCCAGCCCGCCGACCTGGCCCCCGCCGCGACGCTCACCGTGCCCTCGGTCAAGGACCCGCACGGCGCCGCCCCGAAGAGCCCGCTGACCCCCGGCGCCCGCTACGAGGCGGGGATCGGCGACCGCGCCGTCTCGTTCACCGTCGGCCGCCAGGGCTGGTGGAACAACACCTCGCTGAACGCGCAGTGACCGCTCCGCGCTGACCTCCGCCCCCGGCCGCCAGGGACGAAAGCCCCGGTGACCGGGGGCGCGGGGGCGGGCAGGCTGGAAGGGGGAGCGGCCCCGCCGGGCGCCGCCGTTCCGGGGCGGGCCCGGGGCCGGGGAGAGTCCAGGGCCGGGGAGAGCCCGAGGCCGGGTGGGTCCGAGGCCGGAGAAGTCGCCGGAGAAGTCCGTGGGGAGTCCGCGGGGGGAGGAAGCAGAACCGTCATGCCGCTGCGCACCGTCGGGCCCCCGTCGCTGCCCGCCCTCGTCCTGTCGCTGTCCGCGCTGGTCGCCGGGGCCTCCGCGGTCGGCGGCTACCTGGTCAACGAGCGCCACGAGAGCACCGTCCGGCAGTTGGAGCAGCGGATCCGTCCCGCCCAGAGCGCCCTCGCCCAGGCCCGGACCGCGGTCGGCGACGCCCGCAGCGCCTGCCTGGCCGAGGACGGCGCCCAGGCCGAAACGCTGCGTACCGACGCCCGCGGCCGCCTCGCCCAGCGGCTCCCGGAACTGCGCACCCTCACCGCGTACCACCCGCAACTCGCCGCCAGCACCGCGGACTTCGACCGCGCCACCACCGGCTGGCTGGACGGCCTGCCCGCCGAGGACCGGGCCGCCGCGCTCGCCGCCTGCGGCGCCGCCGGCACCGACGTCGACGGCACCAGCGCGGCCGGCGCCGACGGGGACGGCTACCCGGCCGTCCACCGGCACGCCGACCGGCTCGGCGGCCAGCTCGCCGCCGAGGCCCACCACGCCACCGCCGACGCCACCCGGGAAGGCCGGGCCGTGCTGCTCTACCTGCTCCTGCTGTGCGGCGGCCTGGTCGTGCTGGCCGGACTGACCGCCCGCCAGATCACCCGCCGCCTGCTCACCCCGCTGGCCGGGATCGAACAGCGGCTGCGCCAGGACGCCCCGGCCGCCGGCCCCCCGGCCGCCGACGGCCCCGCCCCCGCCGCGCTCAACCGGCTCGCCCACGCCGCCGACACCCTGCGCGGACGGCTGCGCACCGCCCAGCGGCAGGCCCACCGCGACCACCAGGCGCTGGTCCAGAACGGGCCCTGCGTCCAGGGCCTCGGTGCGATCCTCGCCTCCCGGCACCGCTCCGGCCCCGGCGTCACCGCGCACGGCGAACTGGTCGCCGCCGAGGGGCTGCTGGCCGGCGACTACCTCGGCGTGCTCGCGCTGCCCGACGGCTCCACCGCGCTGCTGCTCGGCGACGTCTCCGGGCACGGCGTCGAGGCCGCGCTGCTCGCCGTCCAGCTCAAGTGCGCGCTGCGCGGCGCCCTGCGCACCGCCGCCGACCCGGCCGCGGCCGTCCGCGCCGCCTGGCACACCCTCGACCCGGACGACGAGCACTTCAGCACCCTGGTGCTGGCCCGCCTCGACCCGCGCACCGGCCGCCTCGGCTGGCTGAACGCCGGACACGAACGGCCCTTCCTGCGCCGCGCCGACGGCACCGTCGAACGGCTCGCCCCCACCGGCCCGCTGCTGCACCCGCTGATCGAGCCCGACGCCGACACCTGGACCGAGCGCAGCACCCCCTTCCACCCGGGCGACCTGCTGCTGCTGTGCACCGACGGCCTGACCGAAGGACGCGGCCCCGGCGGCGAGTTCGGCGAACGGCGGATCGCCGAGCTGCTGGCCGCGCTGCCCGCCGGCGCCACCCCCGCCGAGGCGGTCCGCGCCCTGCACGCCGAGGCCGAGCGCTTCGGCCTGGACTGGCGCCGGGACGACGTCACCGTCCTCGCCGCGACACTGGATTGACGGAGCGTCAGGCGATGGGTTCGAGCGCTGCCCGGGCCCGAGGGGCGCTGGCCGTCCGCGCGTTGGTGGGGGCGCCACTCTCCTTGCGGCGGGGCCGGATCGACGTCGGGTCAGGTTCCGGGCTCGAGCACCACCCGCTGGTCCGGTCCGAGGAACGCCGCCAGTCGTTCGGCCTCCGCCGCCACCTCCCCGGCGGCCGGACCCGGCAGCGGGCGGAACGGGCGGACCAGCAGCTCCGGGCCGCTGACCGTCCAGGTGCCCGCGACGAAACCGTCCAGCAGGAAGGTCGGCAGGACCCGGGCCGCGCCCGGTAGCACCCGCGGCCGGTCCGCGTCGGCGAGCACCCGGGTGCGGTCGGCGTGCCCGAGCAGCAGGTTGTCGTACGCGGGCAGGAACCGCACCGGGACGGGGCGGGCCGGGTCGGCGAGCACCGCGTCCGGCAGGTCGAACAGCTCGGTGCCGCGCTCGTCGCGGTGCACCCGCAGCCGGGGGCGCAGCTCCTCGAACACCGCCCGCATCCGGGTCAGCCCGGACCAGCTCTGGAAGTCCTTCACCCCGGCGGGGCCGAACGCCGCCAGGTAGCGCAGCACCGCCGTGCCCGCCGACAGCTCGCCGGGCCGCAGTTCGGCGAGTGCCAGCGAGGTGTTCGCCCGGGTGCCCCAGCCGCCCCAGGCGGCGCTGTCCGGTCCGTGCAGCACCGGCACCCGCAGTTGCACCGCGCCCGCCAGCAGTCTGCCGTCCCGGCCCGGGTAGCGGGTGGCCAGCCCGGTGGCGAGGGTCTGTCGGGACAGTGTCCGGCCGGCCAGCAACTCCCGTCCGGCATCGGCGAGTTCGTCCAGGTCGAGGCCGTCGGTGGCGGGGGCGAAGTACCGGGACCGCGAGGTCCGGTCCAGCACCGGCTGGAGCAGCGGCCGCCACTGCCCGAAGTCCGCGCCGCCGGACAGGTGCTGGGTGCTGCGCAGCGAGGCCGAGCGCACCACCCGCCCGTCGGCGAGCAGCGCCGCCAGCTCCTCGCGCCGGAAGTCCTCGATCCGCGCCCACAGGCCGAGGTAGGGCCAGTTCGGCTCCTGCGCCTGGAGCGCGACCAGCCGGTCCACCACCTCCGCCGCGCCGAGCCCGGTCCGTTCGGTGAGGAACTGCCGTTCGAGCAGCGTCCGGTTCAGGGTGCGGACGGACAGTACGTCGTTCATGCGGCGCGGGTTCTCCCGTCGGATCGTGGGTCTGCCCGCCACGCTACGGGCCGCAGCGGTCACTTCCCGTCCGCAATTCACGGCTCACCGGAAGCGGGCGAGCGCGGCGGCGGGACGGTCGGGCCCTGCGGGTGTGTCGCGCGGGCGGATCGATCTTCGGCGGTCAGGATGGTGCTTCCCGCGCCGAAACGCCCCTCCCCGGGGCCGACGAGGAGCAGTCATGGACGTGTCCGCAGGGCTGTGGGCAGGCACCATCGCGGTGCTGGTCGCGCTGATCGTGGCCGACTTCTTCATCGGCGGCCGCAAGCCGCACGAGGTCTCGATCAAGGAGGCCGGGATCTGGACCACCGTGTGGGTGGTGCTGGCCGGCCTGTTCGGCGGCTTCGTCTGGTGGTACGGCGGCTCGAAGCCCGCGGTGGAGTTCTTCGCCGGGTACGTCACGGAGAAGTCGCTCAGCGTGGACAACCTGTTCGTGTTCATCCTGATCATGGGCAAGTTCGCGGTGCCGAAGATCTACCAGCAGTGGGTGCTGATGTTCGGGGTGATCATCGCCCTGGTGCTGCGCGGCGTCTTCATCGCGGGCGGCGCCGCGCTGGTCGCCAAGTTCTCCTGGGTGTTCTACCTCTTCGGCGCGTTCCTGGTCTGGACGGCCGTCAAGCTGGTCAAGGAGGCCGGGCAGGACAAGACCGAGGAGGAGTTCGAGGAGGGGCGGCTGCTGCGGCTGATCAAGAAGCGCGTCCCGTCCACCGACGAGTACCACGGCACCAAGCTGTTCGTCCGGATCGACGGCAGGCGGCTGATGACGCCGATGACGACCGTGATGCTGGCCATCGGCACCACCGACATGCTGTTCGCCCTCGACTCGATCCCGGCGATCTTCGGCCTGACCCAGGACGCGTACATCGTCTTCACCGCCAACGCCTTCGCGCTGATGGGCCTGCGCCAGCTCTACTTCCTGATCGGCGGCCTGCTGACCAGGCTGGTCTACCTCTCCTACGGCCTGTCGGTGATCCTCGGCTTCATCGGCGTCAAGCTGATCCTGCACGCCCTGCACGAGAGCGGCGTGCACGTGCCGGAGATCAGCATCGCATTCTCGCTGGCCTTCATCGTGGTGGTGCTGGCGGTCACCACCGTCGCCAGCCTGCTGGCCTCCCGGAAGCAGGACCGGGGGCAGGACCGGGCGGCCGGCGCCTGACCCGCGGTCAGGCACCGGCCCCTAGGGTTCAGCCGCGCGGGCTGAGCTCGGCCATCGCGCTCCAACCGGTGCCGGGGACCTCGACGTTGACGATCTCCGGGGTCCGGGAGATGAAGTCCGGCATCCAGGCCATCGCGGTCTTGAAGTGCTCCGACTCGACGTGCCGGGCGCCCGCCTCGCCGTCCCGGAACGCCTCCAGCAGCACGTACTGGTGCGGGTCGTCGACGCTGCGGGACCACTCGAAGAAGACGTTGCCCTCCTCGGCGCGGGTCGAGGAGGTGAACTCCTCGACCCGCTCGATCCAGCCGGCGCTGTACTCGGGCCGGACGGTGAACTTGACGGCGATGAAGATCACGACTGCTGCTCCTCGACGGTGGTTCGCGCGCGCTCGCGCGCCTTCACCTGCAACGATCGCAGATCGGCGCGGTGCGCCGCGTCACCGGCTCCGCAGGTACGCCGCCGCGGCCGCCCGCAGCCGCCCGTGCAGGCCGTCGTACGCCCGGGCCCGGCCCAGCACGGACTTCGGCAGCTTGGCGACCATCGTGTAGTTGGTGTCGCAGACGTTCGCCGCCGGGGCCAGCCCGGCCTGGCTGACCAACTGGTAGGCGTCCAACTGGTCCAGGCCCAGCAGGTCGGCCGTCCAGCCGACCAGGTCGTGCTGGCTGATCCGGAACGCGTCCTCCAGCGGACGGGCCGAACCGGTGCTGATCAGGAAGTCGTCGTTCTCCAGCCGGGGCCAGGCCGGGCCGCCGCCCTTCACCAGGTCGACGATCACGGTGGTGCGCATCGCCGCCTCCACCGCCGTCCCGCACACCTCGCCCTCGCCCTGCCGGGCGTGCCCGTCGCCGATCGCCAGCAGCCCGCCGGCCACGTTCACGCCGAAGTACGCGGTGGTCCCGGCCCGCATCTCGGGGGTGTCCAGGTTGCCGCCGTGCGCGCCCGGCGTGATCGAGGCCAGCACCTCGCCCGCGGCCGGGGCCACCCCGACCGTGCCGTGCATCGGGTCCAGCGGCAGCGCGACGGTGAAGTCGCCGCTGCGGGCCCGGAAGTGGCACCGGCCCGCCGCCACGTCCAGCTCGTACACCCAGACCCGCTCCTCCAGCGCCGGGTGCAGCATCGCCGTCTGGTGGGTGGCCGTCAGCGCCCCGAAGTGCGGGAAGGTGCTGGAGAAGCCGTGCTCCCGGGCCGGGACGACCTCCACGAAGTGCACCGCCAGCACGTCCCCCGGCTCGGCGCCCACCACCGCGATCGGCCCGGTCACCGGGTTGAGGTACGGGAACACGCACACCCGGCTGGGCAGGTCGTCCACGCCGCGCACCTTGCCGCCGAAGCAGTCCTCGGTGGTCAGCTCCACGATGCTGCCGGGCCGGACGGTGAGCAGCGGGGCCCGGCCGCCGAAGGTGTAGGCCCAGTCCTCCGGGCCGGGGGACAGGCGAACGGGCTCGGGCAGGCTCACGGGGTCTCCTCGGTGGTGTTCTCGGTGGCGTTCTCGGCGGTGGGGGCCCCGGCGACGGACAGCTTCGGGGTGCGGCCGGTGACGACCAGTCCGGTCAGCACCACCGCGCCGACCAGCAGCCAGACGAAGCCGAGCCGCTGCGCCGCGATGTTCGCGTTGACCACCACGTACGCCAGGATCGCGAAGCCCAGTACCGGCGCGGCCAGGTGCCGCCAGTAGTCCCTGCTGCGGTTGCGCACCAGGTAGTGCACGACCACCGCGACGTGCAGCACCAGGAAGGTGGTCAGCGCGCCGAAGTTGACCAGGGTGCTGAGCAGCGTGATCCCGTCGTCCCGGGAGGACATGTACAGGCCCAGGGCCAGCGAGACCCCGGCGGTCAGCAGGGTCGCGTTCACCGGCACCCGGCGCCTCGGGTGGACCTTCGCCAGGAAGGACGGCAGCTGGCGGTCGCGGGCCATCGCGAACAGCAGCCGGGACGTCGCCGCCTGGGCCACCAGGGAGTTGGCGAAGCCCCAGGCCACGGCCGTCGCGGCGGCCGTCAGGGTGGCCAGCCAGCCGCCCGCCGCGGTGCGCGCCGCGTCGTAGAACGCGGTGCCGTCCGGGTCGCCGTCCGCCACCAGCGCGGCCGGATCGGTGACCAGCAGCGACGCCACCCAGGTCTGCACGATGAACAGGGTGCCCGCCAGCAGCAGCGCGGCCACCATCGACCGGCCGATCGCCCTCGCCGAATCCCGGTTCTCCTCCGCGAGGGTGGAGATGCCGTCGAAGCCGAGGAAGCTGAGCACCGCGATCGACACCGCGCCGAACACCAGGCTCCAGGAGAAGGTGTGCCCGTCGTACAGCGGCGTGAAGTCGAAGCCCCGGCCCTTGCCGTCGGCCAGCGCCGCCACGCCGACCACCACGAACAGCGCCAGCACCACCAACTCGCCGACCAGCACCGCCTTGTTGACCTTGGCGGTGGTCTCGATGCCCAGGTAGTTGACCGCCGTGTTCAGCAGCACGAACCCGACCACCCACAGCCACACCGGCACCGAGGGCACCAGCGAGTTCATCGCCACCCCGGCGATCAGGTACAGCAGCCCCGGCACCAGCACGTAGTCCAGCAGGATCATCCACCCCGACAGGAAGCCCACCGGCGCGCCGATCCCGCGCCCCGCGTAGGTGTACACCGAGCCCGCCATCGGGAACGCCCGCGACATCTGGGCGTACGAGAGCGCGGTGAACGCCATCGCCACCATGCCGAGCACGTACGCCAGCGCGACCATGCCGCCGGAGCCCTGGAAGACGCTGCCGAAGATGCCGAAGGGCGCGATCGGCACCATGAACACCAGCCCGTAGACGAGCAGGTCGGTGAAGGTCAGCGAGCGGCGCAACTCCTGTCGGTAGCCGTAGCTCTCGATGCCCTGCGGCGCGGGTGTGTCGGCCATGGGTGGTCCCTCTCCGTGGCGGGCCAGCGGGTGTGGGGGAGACTGTAGGGGCAAGTATTTCCATATGGAAGGGTTTTCTCGGCGTGCGGGACGGCCCGGGGCAAGGCGGGCGGCGCACGGCCGCGGACGGCTCGGGGCAGGACGGCTCGGGGCAGGACGGCTCAGGGCAGGACGGTGAAGGCCGGGCCCTCGGCGCGGGCCAGGTGCACCGTGCGCCGCCCGGCGCGCAGCAGCGGGGCGGCCGCCCGGACCAGGTCGGCCGGCTCCAGCGCCCGGCGGGCGGCCAGCGCGGCCAGCAGGTGCAGGCCGTCGTACAGGCCCACCGCGTACGCGTCCAGCACCGGCGCCCACGGGCCGCACAGCGCGCGGTGGCGCTCGGCCAGCAGTTGGCGGGGCTCCTCGGCCAGGGTCGCGAACGAGGGCATCGCGGCGTACAGCGTGCCGGTGCCGTCACCGCCCAGGGCCAGCAGGCCGTTCTCCTCCAGCGCGCCGGACAGCCGCACCAGCCGCCGGTCCAGCCCGCTGCGGCGCAGCGCCCGGTGGAACACCACCTGGTCGCGCCCGATCAGGCTGAGCAGCAGGCCGTCCGCGCGGGAGGCGCGCAACTCGTCCAGCAGCGGCTCGACCGCCCGCTCGACCGCCCCGAACGCGACCCGGCGGTCCAGCACCACCCGGGCCCCGGCGCGGGCCGCGAGCCGGGCGGCGGCCCGGTGCACATTGCGCGGCCAGATGTAGTCGTTGCCGATCAGCGCCCACCGGCGCAGCCCGTGACGCTCCGTCAACGTACCGATGGCTGACCCGAGTTGGGCGGTCGGCGCGATGCCGGTGCAGAGCACCCCGGGCCGCCGGGAGCCGCCCTCGTGCGGCGGGGTGAACACGTACGCGATCCGCTCGGCGGCCACCGCCTCCACCACCCGGTGCACGTCGCTGGTGTGGCAGCCGGCCAGTGCGTCCAGCGCCCCCGCCGCCAGCAGCCGGCGCACCTCGGCGGCCACCGGCTGCGGCGCGCCGCCGCCGTCCACCAGCACCAGTTCCAGCGGGCGGCCGAGCACCCCGCCGCGGGCGTTCACCTCGTGCGCCGCCAGCAGCGCGCCGTCCAGCGCGGACGGGCCGGTCAGCCCGAGCGTCCCGGACTGCGGCACGACGAGACCCACCCGGAACGCGCCGCCCTCCCGGCCGAGGAGCAGCGCGTCGAGCGGATCGACCAGCCTGGCGTCCAGCATCACCCGTCCCTCACGCCCTCCCCGACGGTGCGAGTATGGTCGTCCCGCCGGGCGCCGGGAAACCCCGGCGGGCCGCGGCAAGGGATCGGAACGGATCGGAACGGATCGGAACGGGAGGCCGGATGTCCGCGAACACCGCCGGGTCGGACGCCGCCTACCTGGACGCCGGCCTGGACGCCGGCACGCGGGACGCCGCCGGGTCGGACGCCGCTCCCGCACCGCTGCTGGTCGAACTCGTCGCGCTCGCCCACCGCCGCCTCACCACCGGCCTGGCCGTCGCCCTCGCCGAGGAGGACTGCACCGTCGACCAGTGGCGGGTGCTGCGCGCACTCGCCGACGGGCAGGGCCACCCGATGGGCGAACTCGCCCAGTCCCTGCTGATCCCGCAGGCCAGCCTGAGCCGCCTGGTGGACGCCCTCGCCGACACCGGCCAGGTCTACCGCCGCCACGACGACCGGGACCGCCGCCGGATCACCGCCCACCTCTCCCGGCAGGGCCGCACCCGCCTGGCCCGCCTCGACGCCCTCGCCGCCGCCCACGACGCCGCCGTCCGCGCCGCCTGCGCCCCCCTCCCCGACCCGGCCGGCCCGCTGGCCCGGCTCGCCGCGCTCTGACGCGTCGCGCCCTGGCGCCCTGTCAGTAGGGCCAGGGCTCGGTCCGCCAGTGCGGGAGTTCCCGCTCGAGCCGGTCCTCGACCGCCCGCCGCCACGGGTCCGCCGGGCCGCAGTCGGCCGCGTCCGTCCAGCTCGGCTCCGCCGTGTCCGGGTCGAGGACCAGCGCGTCGGTCCGGGGCGACCTCGGTGCGCACCCCGTGCCGCAGCCGTCCCGGCCACGGGACGCCGAACACGTAGGCGCACAGCCGTCCGTGCGTCGCCGGGCACGGGTCGGGGAACAGGGTGTCCCCGCCGCCGCTGCGGGCGATCGGCAGCAGGCCGCGGAACTCCGGCGGGTTGGCCCGGTGCTCGCCCAGCAGGGTGCCGGGTCGTACCGCCCGGCGGCGTCCCGGCCGAGCGCGTACAGCAGCTCGTCGAAGGCGTGCAGCGGCTCCAGCTCGCAGGCCGGCAGGTGCACCGCGTAGTCGAGCCCGGAGCCCCGGCGGCCCGCAGAAGGGCCGGGTACGGCTCCGGCAGCGGCCGTCCGGTCTCCCGTTCGAGCGCCGCCGCCTCGGCCCCGTCGACCGCCGGGAACGGTCCGGTGACCATCCGGCCCCGGTAGTGGCGCACCGGTTCGTCGCCCGTCTCCTCGTGCACGGCCGGGATTCTCACCCCCGTCCCCGTCCCCGTCCCCGTCCCCGTCCCTGCCCTCGCCCCCCCGGCCGCACGGCCACCGCCCTGACCAGGGGAAATCCGCTTGCACGGCACCCCCGGCGGGTGCTGGGGTGGGCGGATGGACCAGCACGAGGTACTCGCCCTGTTCGACCGGCGGTTGCGGCGCGACGCGCGGCCGGACAGCCCCACCGCCCGGGTCGAGCGGGACGGCGCCGTGGTGCGGCAGACCGGGGCGGAGCACGACTGGAACGGCGTCCTCTGGTCGGACCTCGACGCGGCGGGCGCGGACGCGGCGATCGCCGCCCAGGCCCGGCACTTCGCCGCGCGCGGCCTGGAGTGCGAGTGGAAGGCGTACGCCCACGACCGGCCCGCCGACCTCGGGCGGCGGCTGTGCGCGGCCGGTTTCACCGCCGGGCCGGCCGAGGCGGTGATGGTCGCCGACGTCCGGGAGTCGGGGACCGACGCGGTCCTGCCCGCGGGCGTCCGGCTCCGCCCGGTCACCGACGCCGCCGGGGTCGACCTGGTGGCGGCCGTCCACGAGCAGGCGTTCGGCACCGACGCCGCCCAGCTGCGGCAGCGGCTGCTCGACCGCCTCGCCCACGACCCCGACACCCTCCGCCTGGTGGTCGCCACGGTCGACGGGACGCCCGTCTGCTCCGCCCGGATGGAACTCCTCCCCGGCACCGGGTTCGCCGGCCTCTGGGGCGGCGGCACCCACCCGGCCTGGCGCGGCCGGGGCATCTACCGGGCGCTGGTCGCCCACCGGGCCCGCCTCGCCGCCGAGCTCGGCTACCGCTACCTCCAGGTCGACGCCACCGACGACAGCCGTCCGATCCTGGGCCGGCTCGGCTTCACGACCCTCACCACGACCACGCCGTACCTCCGCCCGCCCCTGGCCTGCTGACCGCCTCGGCCGTCCGGCCCCCCTGGCCCCTCTGGCTGTCCGGGCCGTTCGTCCACCACCGCCGTGAAGTGCGGGGACGGGCGCCGCGGTGCTCGATGGGCGTCGGTCGCCGCCCCTACGATGGGCGGCATGACGACAGCCGGGCCCGGGGGCCAACTGATCGACGGCCGCTTCGAGTTGCTGGCGCGGCTCGGGGGCGGCGGGATGGGGCTGGTCTGGCGGGCCAGGGACACCCTGCTGGAGCGCGAGGTGGCGCTGAAGGAGGTCCGGCCGCCGGACCCGGCGATGCTGGACGCGGATCCGGCGGCCGCGTACGAGCTGCGCGAGCGGGTCCTGCGGGAGGCGCGGGCGCTGGCCCGGCTGCAGCACCCCAACGTGGTGACCATCCACCACATCGTCGACAACGCCGAACTCGCCCACCCCTGGCTGGTGATGGAGCTGGTCCCCGGCGGCTCGCTGGCCGACCGGCTCGGCCGCGGCCCGCTCGCGCCGCAGGAGGCGGCCCGGCTCGGCCGCGGCCTGCTGGCCGCGCTCGGCGCCGCGCACGCCGCCGGGATCCAGCACCGGGACGTCAAACCGGGCAACGTGCTGCTGCGCGCCGACGGCACGCCCGTGCTCACCGACTTCGGGATCGCCGCGCTCAGCGAGTCCACCAGCCTGACCGCCACCGGCGCGCTGATCGGCTCCCCCGAGTACATCGCCCCCGAGCGGATCCGCGGCCACGAGGGCGACCCGGCCTCCGACCTGTGGTCGCTCGGCATGACGCTGTACGTCGCCGTCGAGGGCCACCACCCGCTGCGCCGGGCCAACAGCATCGCCACCCTGGCCGCCGTCCTGGACCAGCCGCTGCCGCCGCCGGTCCGCTCCGGCCCGCTCGGGCCGACGCTGACCGCGCTACTGTCCCGCGACCCGGCCGAGCGGCCCGACGCCGCCCGCCTGGACCGGCTGTTCGCGGCCGCCGAGCAGGGCGTCGACGGCACCCTCGGCGGCAGCCCGGCCTTCTCGCCGACCGAGACCAACTCCCCGCCCCCGCACGCCCGGACGGAGACCGACGGCACCCTCCCGCACACCCCGGACACCCCGGGTACCCCGGACACCCCGGGTACCTCGGGCACCCCGCACGCTCCGCACGCCCCGACCGGGGCGATCGGCCCGGAGCGGTCGCGGCGGCCCGGGGCGCAACTGGCCGTGCTGGCCGGGGTCGCGGCGCTCGGGGTGCTGGGGTGGACGCTCGGGCCGGGCCTGTTCGACCGGAAGGAGGCCGAGGGCGGCGGGCGTTCGGCCCCGAAGGTCTCGGCGCCCGCGAGCACCCCGGCCGCCCCGCCGAGCAGTCCGGCGGCCCCCGCCTCGTCCGCCGGTGCCGACCCCGGGGCGTCCGTCGACCCCGTCACCCCCGGTGCGCCCGTCGATCCGGGCACGGGCCTGCTCACCGCGGACGGCGCCCGCGGCCTGGTGGAGAAGATCCGCGCGGCCACCGGCAGCACCACCGTCATCGACATGTCGATCTATCCGGACCACGCCAACGGCAAGGTGCTGAAGAAGGACGACCCCACCCGCTACGACGAGGTCAGCTACCGCGACGGCAAGCTCACCAGCCGGCCCGGCGGCACCGTCATCGAGGGGCAGGACCCCGCCGACCTGGCGAAGATCGACTGGAGCCAGATCCCGACCGTGATGGCCACCGCCAGGGCCCAGCTCGGCGTGCCGCACCCCAAGTCCAGCTACCTGCACGTCGACTACGGCTGGTTCGCCGACGAGATCACCCTGCGCTACTACGTTTCCGACGACTACAACAGCAGCGGCTACCTCACCGCGGGCGCCAGCGGGAAGGTCCTCCGGGTGGTGAAGTCCTGACCACCCGGAGCGCCGCGGTGACCGGCCGTCAGCCGACGGCCGGTCACCACGGCGGCCTTGCCCGCTCCACCGCCCAGTGCCACCTCAGACGACGCGCCCAGGACCGCCGGCTGCGGCTGTCGCTGCGCTACGGCGACACCGGGCGCCCCGCACACCGCCACCTGCCGGCCGCCGCGACGCCCCGCTGATCCTTTTCAGCGGACCGGGCGGACCATCGCCACCAGCTCCGGCGACACCGCCGTGGCGGGCTGCGTGCCGAACGCCCGGTAGCCCCAGTCCTCGTACAGCCGCCGCACCCGGCCCGCCCCCGCCAGCGGGTTCACCATCAGGCAGACCCGCCGCTCCGGCCGGTCGGCCAGCAGCGCGTCGTGGATCCGGCGGGCGAGCCCGGTGCCCCGCCACGGACCCCGGACGCCGATCTCCCGCAGGGCGAACACCGGCTCGTCGGCGAACCCCGCCGGCAGCGGCCCCGCCAACCGCCCCCAGTACCCGTCACCGGGCCCGACCGTGTTCCCGTACGCGTACCCGACCGGCGTGTCGCCGTCCCGGCCGAGGACCAGCGCGAAGCCCGCCCCCGCCGCGTGCAGGTCGAGCCGCCCGGCGAACGCCCCGACCCGGTAGTTCGGCTCGTGCAGCAACGGCGCCCGCACGTCCGCGTACACCTCCAGCAGTGCGGCCCGGACCGGCGGGGTGAGGACGGTGCAGCGGCGCAGTTCGACGGGCACGCGGGGCCTCCGCTTCCTCCGCGAGGCGGATCCAGGGTCGGCGAACCGTAGCACCGGGGCGGCGGGCGCCGGGCGGTAAACGCGTCGACAGTGCCGCCGGTGCCCGGCAGAGTGGACGTCCGTGACGAGCAGCGAACTGTGGGACCGGGAGACCGCCGAGCGCTACGACGCCGGGGAGGCCGAGTCGTCCTCGGCGGCCGCCCTCGAACCGACCCTCGCCTTCCTCGCCGAACTCGCCGGGGACGGCCGCGCCCTGGAGTTCGCCATCGGAACCGGACGGGTGGGCGTCCCGCTCCGGGAACGCGGCGTGCCGGTGGCGGGCATCGAACTGTCCGAGCACATGGCGGCCGTGCTGCGGCGCAAGGTCGACGAGGACACCCTCCCCGTGGTCCTCGGGGACATGGCAACCACCGTCGTCCCCGGCGGGTTCACCCTGGTCTACCTCGTCTACAACACCATCTCCAACCTGCTCACCCAGGACGAGCAGGTCGAGTGCTTCCGCAACGCCGCCCGCCACCTGGAACCCGGCGGCCGGTTCGTCATCGAACTCGGCGTCCCCCCGCTACGGCTCCTGCCACCCGGCCAACTCGCGGTGCCCTTCGACCTCTCCGACCGCCACCTCGGCTTCGACACCTTCGACCCGGTCGACCAGATCCTGGTCTCGCACCACTTCACCCGCGACGGCGACCACGCCTCCTACCGCCGCGCCAACTCCCGCCACCGCTACGCCTGGCCCGCCGAACTCGACCTGATGGCCCAGATCGCCGGCCTCGAACTCGAACGCCGCGTCGCGGACTGGGACGGCACCCCGTTCACCCGGGACTCCGCGAAGCACGTCTCCGTCTGGCGCAGACCGCCGTCCTGACCGGCCGTCCCACCGCCGGACCGGGGATGTCGGCGGTCGTGGCTAGAGTGGCGGCCATGACCCTGGCAGCAGTGATGATCACGGTGGACTGTGCGGAACCGCGGGAACTGGCCCGCTGGTGGGCCGAGGCGCTGGGCGGCGAGATCGCCGAGGACCACGGCGACTTCGTCATCGTCGGCGCGAAGCCCGTCGCGATGGGCTTCCAGCGGGTGGCCGAGGAGCGGCTGGGCAAGAACCGGGTGCACGTCGACTTCGCCGTCGCGTCCGGCGCCGGCATGGCGCAGGAGGTGGCGCGCCTGGTCGCCCTGGGGGCGAGCGTCGTCGGGGAGCACAGCATCCCCGGCCTGACCTGGACGGTGCTGCGGGACCCGGTCGGGAACGAGTTCTGCGTCCACTGAGCCCGGCCCGGCGGCCCCGGCCGCAACGACGGAGCCCTGTAGGGTGCTTGGCCGAGCGGGGCGTTCTGCTGTCTCGGCCACCAGGCCCGGCAGGTGCTCCTGGAGTGCCGCAATGACCATCCCGGTCTGTGCGAGCCTCCGGGCCAGTGGGGCGGGGCGTGGGCGGTGCGCTGCGGGGCGGCCGGTGGGGGCGTCCGTCAGCGCGGGAGCCGTGGCAGCAGCCGCACTCCGAGCGCCAGCCAGGCGGCTGCCAGCAGCCAGCCGCCCAGGACGTCCAGGGGCCAGTGCACGCCCAGGTAGACCCGGGTGAAGCCGATCACGGCGGTGAACAGCGCTGCCGCTGCCGCTGCGGGGCGGGCCGCCGGGGGGTGGGCGCGGGCCACCGCGACGGCGAGCAGGCCGGCGGAGAGGGCCGAGGTGAAGGCGTGGCCGGAGGGGAAGGCGTGGCCGGAGGCGTCGAAGGCCCAGTCGGCGATCGGGGGGCGGGGGCGGGCGAGGATGCGCATCAGCCCCTGTCGGAGCAGTTGGCCCGCGATCAGCCAGGCCACCGGGGCGAGGAGGAGAAGGGCCGGCCGGGCGCCGGAGGGGCGGCGGGACCGGACCGCGACCGCGCCCGCCGCCAGGGCCAGCAGGTACGGGAAGACGTCGGTGCCCAGCGCGGTCACCGCCATCGCCACCGTCCGGGCCCAGCCCGGTCGGTGGGTCACGCCCCAGTGCACCGCCGCCGTCTCGAAGCCGAACGGGGCCCGGCCGTGGGCCAGCACCACGACCGTGAGCAGTGCGAACGCCCCGCCGCAGGCCGAAGCCGGCAGGACGGGGCGACGCGGGGAGGAGGCGCTCACTCGGCCCCGGCCCGGCGGCGGGAGCGCAGCAGTTCCAGGGCCAGCGGCAGCAGCGAGACCAGCACCACCAGGGCCACGATCGGCAGCAGGTAGTGGTCGACGTTCGGGATCGACGAGCCGAGCGCGTACCCGGCCAGCACCAGCCCCACCGTCCAGACCAGGCCGCCCGCGACCTGCCACACCGTGAAGGTCCGGACGTCCACGCCCAGGGCGCCCGCCAGCGGGTTCAGCACGGTGCGCACCACCGGGACGAAGCGGGCCAGCACCACCGCCTTGGCGTGCCCGTAGCGGGTCAGGATCTCCTCGGCCCGCACCGCCCCGGCCTGCAGGTGCTTGTTGCGGGACCGGGCCAGCAGCGCCCGGCCGCCCCGCTTCCCGATCAGGTACCCGACCTGCGCCCCGGCCAGTGCGCCGACCACCGCGGCGGCCAGCACCTCGCCCAGGTTCAGGTGCGGCCCGCTGTGCGCACCGGTGGTGCACAGCAGGCCCGCGGTGAACAGCAGCGAGTCGCCCGGCAGGAAGAACCCGACCAGCAGGCCGGTCTCCGCGAACATCACCACCGCGATGCCCAGCGCGCCGAACGAGGCCAGCAGCGATCCCGCGTCCAGCGGGTTGACGGCCAGCAGGGCCGAGGAGGAGAGCATCGGCGGTGCGCCTTTCCGAGGAGGGACGTCGAGGAGATCCGTTGAGGACGGGCGGCACCCTCACCACCAGCATGGCCCAGGTGTGCTGAACGGTTCCTGAAGACCTGAAGACGGCTTCAGGTGGCGGCGGGACCCGAGGTCAGGCGGCCCCGCGCCCGTGAGCAGCACCGCCAGCAGCAGCCCCGACGGCGGGTGGCTGCTCACCGCGGGTGTGGCCCTGCCGGGGGAGGGGAGGGGGCGGAAGGGAGGCAGGAGGGGCGGTCAGCCGTTGAGGACGGTGTTGCCGGTCAGGGCGCCGGTCGTGCCGTCCACCGTGACCAGGTGCCGCACGCCGTCCGGGCCGAGCACCACCACCTGCCAGGCCCGGCCGCCGTCGGCGGTGGGCGCCGGGCGGAGCGACTCGGCCCGGCCGTCCGGTACCGCGGCGGTCGCCTTCGCCACCGCGTCGGCGGCGGCCAGCGCGGGCAGCGGCGCCGGTGCGGCGGAGGAGCCGGAGGAGCCGGGGGCGCCGGGGCCGGTGGGGCCCGGCCGGTCCTGCCGGGTCGACCCGTCGCCGGAGCGGCCGTCACGGCCGTCGCGCCCGCCCCGGTCGTGCCGTTCGCCGTGCCGCCCCCGGCCGTGCTCCTCGCCGCGGGCCGCGCTCTTCCCACCGTGGAGCTCGTGGCGCTCGTGGTGCCCGGCGGCCGCGACCGCCGCCGCCCCGCCGAGCAGCAGCGCCGCGACCGCGACCCCGCCGCCCCAGCGCACCGCCCGCCCGCGCAGCCGTACCGGCACCGACCGTCCCGCCGGCTCCGGGCGCCCCGCCGCCGGCTGCTCCGCCGGTATCGGCGGGCCCGCCGGCTCCGGGCGCCCCGCCCCCGACCGCTGCTGCTCGTCCACGGTTCCCGACCCCTGTTCCCCTCCGTGCCCGGGCACCGCGCCGGGGCGAGGGCCCCAGCATGGCGGGGGCGCGCTGAAGGGTTGCTGAAGACCTGAAGACGCCTTCAGTGCGCGGCCGCGCTGACCTGCCACCCTGGGGGCATGCGCGTACTGGTGGTGGAGGACGAACAGCGGCTGGCCCTGGCGATCAAGCACGGGCTGGAGGCGGAGGGCTTCACCGTCGACATCGTCCACGACGGGCTGTCGGGCCTGGCCAGGGCCACCGACCACTCCTACGACGTGGTGATCCTGGACATCATGCTGCCCGGTCTCAACGGCTACCGGGTCTGCGCCCGGCTGCGGGCGGCGGGCAGCGACGCGGGCATCCTGATGCTCACCGCCAAGGACGGCGAGTGGGACGAGGCCGAGGCCCTGGACACCGGCGCCGACGACTACCTGTCCAAGCCGTTCTCCTTCGTCGTGCTGGTCGCCCGGCTCAAGGCGCTGGCCCGCCGGATCGGCTCCCGGGCCCCGCGCCGGGCCGTCCTCGGCGACCTGGTGGTCGACTCCGCCGCCCGCACCTGCACCCGGGGCGGCACCCCGATCGCGCTGACGCCGCGCGAGTTCGCCGTCCTCGACCACCTGGCCCGGCGGGCCGGGGAGGCCGTCTCCAAGCGGGAGATCCTCGAACAGGTCTGGGACGCCGCCGCCGACAGCGACCCCAACACCGTCGAGGTGCACATCAGCGCGCTCCGCCGCAAGATCGACACCCCGTTCGGCCGCAGCGCCCTGCAGACCGTGCGCGGCGCGGGCTACCGGCTGGAGCCCGACGGTGGCTGAACGGCCCCGCGCCCCCCGCGCGCCCCGCGCGCCCCGCACCCTCCGGGCCCGCGCGGCCGCCGCCGTCCGCCGCCTCGCGCCCCGCTCGGTGCGCACCCGCACCACCATCGCGGCCTGCCTCAGCGTCGCCGCCGTCCTGCTGATCGCCTCCGCCGCCGTGGTGCTGCTGCTGCGGGTCAACCTGGTGCGCACGGTCGAGGCCGGGGCCCGCGAACAGGCGCTCGCGGTGGCCGGACTGGCCGCCGACGGGCACCTGCCCGGGCAGCTGCCGCTCGACCACGGCACCGACTTCATCCAGGTCACCGACGCCGACGGCAAGGTCGTCGCGGCCAGCCAGAACCTGGCCGGCCACCCCGCGCTGGCCCCCTCCGGCACCAGCGAGGGCCGCTCCACCTTCGACCTCGGCGCGCTCGGCGACGAGCACCACCAGCGGGTCACCACCGTCACCACCGGCACCCCCGGCGGGCCGGTCACCATCCGGGTCGGCGCCTCGCTGCACACCGCCGACACCGCCGAGGACCTGACCACCGCCGCGCTCGCCGCGCTCAGCGCCGTCCTGGTCGGCACCGTCGGCGCGGTCACCTGGCGGGCCACCGGACGCGCCCTGCGGCCGGTCGAGGCGATCCGCTCCGAGGTCGCCGGGATCGGCGACCGCGACCTGGACCGGCGGGTCCCCGAACCGGGCAGCGACGACGAGATCGCCCGGCTCGCCCACACCATGAACGCCATGCTGGACCGGCTGGAGGCCGCCGGCGTCCGCCAGCGCCGCTTCATCGCCGACGCCTCGCACGAACTGCGCAGCCCGCTCGCCGTGCTGCGCACCCAGTTGGAGGTGGCCCACAGCCACCCCGACCCGGCGGTCCGCGCCGAGATGGTCGCCGGGGCGCTCCAGGACAGCGACCGCCTCCAGTCGCTCGCCGCCGACCTGCTGCTGCTCGCCCGGCTCGACGCCGCCGGGCACGACGGCCCCCGCGAGGTGCTCGACCTCGCCGAACTCGCCCGCACCGCGACGGCCGGCCGCCCCCGGGTCGAGGTCCGTACCGAGGACGGCGCCCGGGTGCTCGGCAACCGCCTGTGGCTGGGCCGCCTGCTCACCAACCTGCTCGACAACGCCCAGCGGCACGCCCGCACCGGGGTCACCGTCCTCGTCACCACCGACCCCGCCGCCGGCACCGTCGTCCTGGACGTCGGCAACGACGGCCCGCCGATCGCCCCCGCCGACCGGGAGAAGGTCTTCGAACGGTTCACCCGGCTCGACGACGCCCGCAGCCGCGACGACGGCGGCACCGGCCTCGGCCTGCCGATCGCCCGCGACATCGCCACCCTGCACGGTGGCACCCTGACCGTCACCGACGGCCCGGGCACCACCTTCCGCACCACCCTGCCCGCCGCCGGGGAGGGCCCCGACCGGCCTGCCGGGTAGGAGGCGCGGGGAGTGCCGGGCGGCGCGCTACCCGGGGGAGTTGGGGCGGGTCAGGCCCAGGTCGTAGGTGAAGATGACGGCCTGCACCCGGTCGCGGGCGCCGATCTTGGCGAGGACCCGGCCGACGTGGGTCTTGACGGTGGATTCGGAGAGGACGAGGCGTTCGGCGATCTCGCCGTTGGTCCAGCCCCGGCCGACGGCGAGCAGGATCTCGCGTTCGCGGCCGGTCAGCGCGGCCAGCCGGGGGTCGTCGTCGACCGGGCCGGCCGGGCGGGCCGGGAGGTGGTGGGCGTAGGCGTCGAGCAGGCGGCGGGTGACGGCGGGGGCCACCACGGCGTCGCCGACGGCCACCGCGCGCACGCCGGCCAGGAGTTCCTCGGGGCGGGCGTCCTTGAGCAGGAAGCCGCTGGCCCCGGCGCGCAGCGCGGCGTGCGCGTACTCGTCCAGGTCGAAGGTGGTCAGCACCAGGACCCGGGAGCGGCCGCCGGCGGCGACGATCAGCCGGGTCGCCTCGATGCCGTCCATGCCGGGCATCCGGATGTCCATCAGGACCACGTCGGGGCGCAGTTCGGCGGCCAGCCGGACCGCTTCCGCGCCGTGCCCGGCCTCCCCGGCCACCGAGGTGTCGGGCTGGCTCTCCAGCAGCATCCGGAAGCCGAAGCGCTGCAGGGGCTGGTCGTCCACGATCAGGACGGTGGTCACACCGGGCCTCCGGCCGGGTCGAGGGCGTGCGGGGCGGGCAGGTCGAGGGCGTGCTGGGCGTGCGGGTCGAGGGCGTGCGGGGCGTGCGCAGGCAGGGCGCCCAACGCGGGTGCCGGGGCGACGGGGGTGACGTCCAGGTCGGCGAGCACCGACCAGCCCCCGCCCGGGGCCGGGCCCGCCGTGACGGTGCCACCGTACAGCGCGGCCCGCTCCCGCATGCCGGTGACGCCCTGGCCCTCGCCGGGGGGCGTGCCGTCCGGCGCGGGGGCGCCGCCGGGCGGGCCGCTGTCGTCGATCCGGACCCGCAGCCGGGTGTCCACGAGCGAGACGGAGACCCGGGTGCGGGCCTGCGGGCCGGCGTGCTTGAGGGTGTTGGTGAGCGCCTCCTGGACGATCCGGTAGACCGTCAACTGGACGCCGCGGTCCAGCGTTTCGAGGGCACCCTCGGTGCGGTGCAGCACCTCGGGGCCCGCCGCCCGGATCCGGCCGCACAGTCCGTCCAGGTCGGCGATGCCCGGCTGCGGGGCCAGTTCGGGGCCGGCGCCGTGCTCGCGCAGCACGCCCAGCATCCGGCGCAGCTCGCCGAGCGCCTGCCGGCCCGCGTCGCCGATCAGGGTCAGCGCCTCCGGCCCGCGCTCGGGGGTGGAGCGGGCCGCGTAGGCGCCGCCGTCCGCGAGGGTGATGATCACCGACAGGTTGTGGCCGATGATGTCGTGCATCTCCCGGGCCACCCGGGCGCGTTCGCTCGCCGCGGCCAGCCGGCTGCGCTGGTCGCGCTCCACCTCCAGCCGGGCGGCCCGCTCGCGCAGCCCGGCCAGCTGGGCCCGGCGCACCCGCACCGCGATGCCCAGGGCGACGGCGGCCGTCACCGCCGCGACCAGGAAGAACAGCACGTCCCACACCGGCACCGCCGAGGACAGCCGGGCGGCGACCAGCCCGGTGCCGAGCGCGCTGGCCGCGCAGGCCCAGGCGAGGTCGCGCAGCCGCCCGTGCAGGGCCAGCGCGTACAGCGCCAGCAGCAGCGCCGCGTCCGCCCGCAGCGCCGCGCCGAGCGACCACTGCACCAGGAACACCGCCGTCACGGCGGCGAACGCGGCGGCCGGCCGGCGGCGGCGCCACAGCAGCGGCAGCAGCAGCGCGGCCTGGAAGGCCAGCACGGCGGGCAGCGGCAGGTGGGTGAAGGCGACGCGGTGCCCGCGCGGGCCGTCGCCGTCCCCGTCGTGCACCAGGTCGGGGACGCAGAACGCCAGGAAGGAGAGGGCGACCACGGCGGCGTCCAGCAGCCAGGGGCGCCGGACGGCGGGCCCGCGCAGGCGCTGCCCGGCCCGGGCCAGCTGGTCGAGCAGCGGGTGGCCCGGCAGTGGCGCGCCCTCGGCGCCCTGCGGGTGGTGGGGGAGGACCGGATCGTGCACGGGAAGCCCCAGGGGTGGTCGGACGGCGTACGGCGCGGCGCCCGGGCGGCGGTCGGCCGCCCGGGCACCACGGGGGTGGATCAGTCTGTCAGGTGTCGGACGGGGGGTCAGGCGTCGCGCCGCAGCAGCCGCACCGCGGCGCCGGCCAGCGCCGCCGCCGTCCACAGCGCGAACACGGCGAGCCCGGCGCCCGGCGACAGCGTGGTGCTGTCGTGGTGCAGGGCGAACATCGCCTCGCCCGCGCTGCTCGGCAGGTACGGGCTGATGTGGCTGTGCCAGGACTCGGGCAGCAGCGAGATCAGGCCGGGCACCAGCATCAGCGAGGCGACCAGCACCGAGATGCCGCCGGCGATCGAGCGCAGCAGCATGCCCAGCGCGACGCCGATCACGCCGACCAGCGCCAGGTACAGGCCCGCGCCGAACAGGCCGCGCACCACCCCGGCGTCCGAGAGGGTCAGCGCCGCCCTGGTGCCGGAGAGGATCCCGCTGCCGCACAGGAAGGCGACGAACACCCCGACCGTGGCCAGCACCAGCGCGACCGCCCCGTACACCAGGGCCTTCGCCCACAGCACCGGCAGCCGGCGCGGCACCGCGGCCAGCGTGGAGCGGATCATGCCGGTCGAGTACTCGCCCGCCGCGATCAGCACGCCCAGCACGCCGAGCGCGAGCTGCGCGAAGTTGGTGCCGAACAGCGACAGGGTGAGCGCGCTGGCATCGGCGAAGTCCCGGTCCATCTGCCGGCCGGAGGTCAGCCGGGACTTGAACTGGTAGGCGGCGATCAGGCCGAACGCGATCAGGAAGAACAGGCCGAGGCCCAGGGTGATCCAGGTCGAGCGCAGCGACCAGGCCTTCGCCCACTCGGAGCGCAGCACCCGGACGAAGGTGACCCGGTAGGGCGGACGGGCGGGGCGGGCGGCGGTGGCGGCCGGCTCGGTGACGGTGGTGGTGCTCACGCGGCGCTCCTCGAAGCCTCGGCGGGGGTGGTGGCGGAGCCGTGGTACTCCACGGCGTCCCGGGTCAGGTCCATGAACGCCTGCTCCAGGGAGACCGTGCGGGTGGCCAACTCGTAGAGCGTGATGCCGTGTTCGGCCGCGACGGTGCCGATCCGGCGGGCCGTCAGGCCGGTCACCTCCAGCTCCTCCGAACCGCTCCGGCCGGTGATCTCCACGCCGGGCCCGGTGAGCAGCCCGCGCAGCTTCGCCGGGTCGGCGGAGGCGACCGTGACCCGGTCCCCGCCGGCCTGCCCGACCAGCTCCCGCACCGTGGTGTCGGCCAGCAGCCGGCCCCGGCCGACCACGATCAGGTGGTCGGCGACCAGCGCGACCTCGCTCATCAGGTGCGAGGAGACGAACACCGTCCGCCCCTCGGCGGCCAGGCCGGTGAGCAGGTTGCGGATCCACAGCACGCCCTCCGGGTCGAGGCCGTTGACCGGCTCGTCCAGCATCACCGTGGCCGGGTCGCCCAGCAGCGCCGCCGCGATGCCCAGCCGCTGCCCCATGCCCAGCGAGAACGCCCCGGCCCGCTTCTTCGCCACCGACTCCAGGCCGGTCAGGCCGATCACCTCCTCGACCCGGGCGCGCGGGATGCCGTGGGTGTGCGCCAGCGCCATCAGGTGGTTGAACGCCGAGCGCCCCGGGTGGATCGACTTCGCCTCCAGCAGCGCGCCGACCTCCTGCAGCGGCGCGGCGTGCTCGGCGTAGCGGCGGCCGTTGACCCGCACCGAGCCGCCGGTGGGCGCGTCCAGCCCGACGATCATCCGCATCGTGGTGGACTTCCCGGCGCCGTTCGGGCCGAGGAACCCGGTCACGCTGCCCGGCCTGACGGTGAAGTCCAACCCGTCGACGGCGGTCTTCTCGCCGTAACGCTTCGTCAACTGCTGCGCCTCGATCATCGGCCCGCTCCCTACCGCCACCGGCCGGGACCGTCCCGACCGCCTCGCCAGCGCCGCGTCAGGTGCGGCACCGGCAACGCTAGGCGCGGCCCGGGCCCGGACGGCGGCACCCGGGGACGATCATTCGCCGCCGGGTGGTACCGGGGTACTACCCCCTCCGGGTGCCGGGTGCCGGGTGCGAGGTGGGGACGCCGTACCCGACGCGGTGCCGCCGTACCCGACGCGGCGCCGCCGCCCGCCGGGCCCGTTTCGCCGCCCGGGGCGGGGGCACACGCGCCGACATGGACCAGTCCCAAGCGCCGGTGCTAGAGGCCCTCGCGGCCTTCCACGCCAACCCGCTGACCGTGTTCACCCCGCCCGGCCACAAGCAGGGGCGGGGCGCCGACCCGCGCGTCCTGGAGGTACTCGGGCCGGACGTGTTCCGCTCCGACGTGCTGGCCAGCGGCGGCCTCGACGACCGCACCGACTCGCGCGGCATCCTGCCGCACGCCCAGGCGCTGATGGCCGAGGCGGTCGGCGCCGAGCACACCTTCTTCTCCACCTGCGGCAGCTCGCTGTCGGTCAAGGCCGCGATGCTCTCCGTCGCCGGGCCGCACGAGGAACTGCTGGTGAGCCGGGACGCCCACAAGTCCGTGGTGGCCGGTCTGATCCTGGCCGGGATCCGCCCGGTCTGGGTCGACCCGTCCTGGGACCCGAAGCTGCACCTGGCCCACCCGCCGCGCGCCGAGGCGTTCCGGGCCGCCCTGGAGCGGCACCCGGACGTCAAGGGCGCGCTGGTCACCTCGCCCACCCCGTACGGCACCTGCGCCGACCTGAAGGGCATCGCCGAGGTGTGCCACGCGGCCGGGAAGCCCCTGATCGTCGACGAGGCGTGGGGCGCGCACCTGCCCTTCCACCCCGACCTGCCGCAGTGGGCGATGGACGCCGGGGCGGACGTGTGCGTCACCTCCGTCCACAAGATGGGATCGGCCCTCGAACAGAGCTCGGTCTTCCACCTGCAGGGCGACCTGGTCGCCCCCGACGTCCTCAAGCAGCGCGAGGACCTGCTCGGCACCACCAGCCCCTCCGTGCTGCTGTACGCCGCGCTCGACGGCTGGCGCCGCCAGATGGTCCAGCACGGCCGCGAGCTGTTCGGCGCCGCGCTGGCGCTGGCCGCCGACGTCCGCGAGCGGATCGACGCCCTGGACGGGCTGCACGTCCACGGCCGGGCCGACTTCTGCGGGCCCGAACTGGCCGCCGACCTCGACCCGCTGCAGGTGATCGTCGACGTCTCCGCGCTCGGCACCACCGGCTACCGGGCCGGCGACTGGCTGCGCTCCCACCACCAGCTCACCCTGCACGTCTGCGACCACCGCCGGATCAGCGCCCAGCTCACCCACGCCGACGACAGCACCACCGCCGACGCCCTGCTGCACGGCCTGCGCGAACTCGTCGACGCCGTGCCGACCCTGCGCCCGGCCACCACCGTGGACGTCCCCGACCCGGGCGAGCTGCGGCTGGAGCAGGCGGACCTGCCGCGCGACGCGTTCTTCGGGCCGACCGAGCAGGTGCCGCTGAAGGAGGCGGCCGGCCGGATCGCCGCCGAGATGCTCACCCCGTACCCGCCCGGCATCCCCGCCGCGCTCCCCGGCGAACGCCTGAACGACGCCGTCCTGGAGTACCTGCGCACCGGACTGGAGGCGGGCATGCTCATCCCCGACAGCGCCGATTCCGACCTGGCGACCGTCAAGGTCGTCCGCGAGCCGTGAGCACCGACGGCCCCCGGCCCGGCCTGGACGAGCGCGCCGTGCTGGCCCGGCAGGTCACCGCCGCGCTCGCCGCCGCCGGACACACCGTCGCCACCGCCGAGTCGCTCACCGCCGGACGGCTCGCCGCCGTCCTCGCCGACGCCCCCGGCGCGGGCGGGGTCTTCCTCGGCGGCGTCGTCGCCTACGCGGCCGAGCTCAAGACCGGCCTGCTGCGGGTGGACGCCGCGCTGGTCGCCGAGCAGGGCACCGTCCACCCCGAGGTCGCCGCCCAGATGGCCGAGGGCGTCCGGGGCCGCACCGGCGCCACCTACGGCCTGGCCACCACCGGCGTGGCCGGGCCCGCCCCGCACGACGGCCGCCCCGTCGGCACCGTGCACGTCGCCGTCAGCGGCCCCGGCGGCACCCGCACCGCCTGCCCCGAGCCGCCCACCGACCGGCCCGCCGACGTCCGGGCCGCCACCGTCGAAGCCGCCCTGCGCCTGCTGCGCGACGCGCTGCGCCCCGACGGCTGAACGGACGGACAGGTGTGGTGCGCGGACCCCGGGGTACACGCGGCGGCCGTCGGGCCGCGACAGACGGAGGTGGAGCCATGCGCGGACGGATCGACCGGATCGCCGAACCCTGGGGCGACCGGACCCCGTACGGACCGGGGCAGCCGTGGCCGGCCCGCCGCGACAGCCACCTGACCGGATCCGGCGTCGACCGCTGGGTGCCGGCCGCCTCGCTGCTGCACTCCAACGGCGACGCGATGGACGTCGCGGTGCGCGACGGCCGGATCGTCGGGGTGCGCGGCCGGACCGACGACCGGACGAAGCAGCCGCTGGACGCGCACGGCCCCGGCGCGATCGGTTTCCACACCTCCGGGCAGCTGTTCCCGGAGGAGTACCACACGCTCGCGGTGATCGCCCGCGCGGGCATCGACACCAACCACCTGGACGGCAGCACCCGGCTGTGCACCGCCACCGCCGCCGAGGCGCTCAAGGAGACCTTCGGCTGCGACGGCCAGCCCGCCTCCCACACCGACGTCGACCACTGCGACACGTTCGCCCTGTTCGGCCGCAACATGGCCGAGACCCAGCCGGTGCTGTGGATGCGGGTGCCGGACCGCCTCGCCGGGCCCGAACCGCCCCGGCTGCTGTGCGTCGAGAAGCGCACCCCCGCGTGGGCCGCGCGGATCTGCGACGTGCCCGCCCGGGAGATCCGGCGGGCCGCCGAACTGCTCGGCGACGCACGGAGGTTGCTCTCCACCGTGCTGCAGGGCGTCTACCAGTCGCGCCAGGCCACCGCCGCCGTCCAGGTCGACAACCTCCAGCTGCTGCGCGGCATGCTCGGCCGCCCCGGCTGCGGGGTGCTCCAGATGAACGGCCAGCCCACCGCCGAGAACACCCGCGAGTGCGGCGCCGACGGCGACCTGCCCGGCTTCCGCAACTGGCAGAACGCCGCGCACGTCGCCGAACTCGCCGACCAGCGGCCCGACCCCGCCCCGGAGGCCACCCCGTGAACCCCGTCGAAGCCGTGCTGTACGCCCTCCACAGCGGCGAACTCGCCCTCCGGGACGGCCTGCTGGCCGCCGCCGAGGACCACCGGGACGAACACGAGTTCCACCACGTCGCCACCGACACCGCCCGCTGGTCCGCCGAACACGCCCGGCTGATCGCCGCCACCGCCACCGAGCGCGGCCTGCACCTGCCCGCCGACCGGGAGCCCTCCGCCGCCCTCACCCGGCTGCGCCGCAAGGCCGCGGAGGATCTCGACCCGCACCCCGAACCCGGCCTCCCCGCCCTGCTGGAGACCCTGGGCGAACTGCACCTCGCCGCGAGCCGCAACTCGCTGCACTGGGAGATGCTCGCCCAGGCCGCGCAGGCCGGCCGGGACGGCGGACTGCTCGCCCTGGCGAGCCGCTGCCACCCGCAGACGCTCCGCCAGATGCCGCTGGACCAACACCCTGATCAAGACGCTCTCACCACAGCTGCTGACCGCGTAGACCACTACGGGAGGAGCCACCCATGCGCATCGGATACACCCTCATGACCGAGCAGCGCGGCCCGCGCGACCTGGTCGCCGACGCGGTGCGCGCCGAACGGGCCGGGTTCGACTTCGCGGTCGTCTCCGACCACTACTTCCCCTGGCTGGACGAGCAGGGCCACGCCCCCTACGCCTGGGCGGTGCTCGGCGCGGTCGCCCAGGCCACCGCCGAACTGCCGCTGATGACGTACGTGACCTGCCCGACCGTCCGCTACCACCCGGCGGTGGTCGCGCAGAAGGCCGCCACCGTGCAACTGCTCTCCGAGGGGCGGTTCCGGCTCGGGCTGGGCAGCGGGGAGAACCTCAACGAGCACGTGGTGGGCCGCGGTTGGCCCCCCGTCGCGGTCCGGCAGGAGATGCTGGCCGAGGCCGTGGAGATCATCCGGGCGCTGTTCGCCGGCGGCTACGTCACCCACCACGGACGCCACTTCCAGGTGGACGGCGCCAAGCTCTGGGACCTGCCCGAGCAGCCGCCGCCGATCGGCGTCGCCGTCTCCGGGCCGGTCTCCTGCGCCACCGCCGGGCGGCTCGCCGACCTGGTGATCGCCGTCCAGCCCGAGCGCGAACTGCTCACCGCCTTCGCCGAGGCCGGCGGCGCGGGCAAGCCCGCGGTCGGCCAGGTGCCGGTCTGCTTCGACCGTGACCGGGACGCCGCCGTCGCCCGCGCGCACGCCCAGTTCCGCTGGTTCGGCGGTGGCTGGAAGGTCAACGCCGACCTCCCCGGCACCGCCGCCTTCGCCGCCGCCAACCAGTACGTCCGCCCCGAGGACGTCGCCGGCTCCATCCCGTGCGGCGACCGGGTCGAGGACTTCCTCGACGCCGTCCGCCCCTACGCCGCGGCCGGGTTCGACGAACTCGCCCTGATCCAGGTCGGCGGCGAGAGCCAGCCCGCGTTCGCCGACTGGGCCGAGCACGAGCTGCTGCCCGCGCTGCGCGCCGCCTGACCCGGCCGGGTCGCGGCGGGGCGGTCGGCTACACCGAAGCAGCCCGCCGCCTCGCCGACGACCTCAAGAACGAGCAATCACCCGAATATCCGACACTTCCTCAGGCGGGCTGCCCGTCGGCGGGGGGCGGGGAGGCGCGCCGCCACTCCGCGGTGATGGTGAAGTTGGCCTCCGTCGCGGTCTTGGCGATCACCACACCGGCCTCGGCCGTGAGCTTGATCCCGAACCCGACGGTGACCCGCTCCGGCGCGTCGGCCAGGCTCCTGATCTGGCCGACGACCGAGGCGAGTGCGGGTCGGATCCGACCGACGGCCTCCTGGAAGGTCTCCGCGCCGTGGCGCACCGCGTCGGGTCCGCGGCCCACCCGCTGGATCCCGCCGGCCTCCTCCGCGACCTCGACGGTGAGGTGTCCGCCGTCGTCGAGAGGAATCGTGAAGAGTTCCGGCATTCTTTCAATCTCCTTTGCTGCAAAGCATGTTGATGTGGCATTAGGCTAGCTCCAGGCGCTGTCGGACGGGGGGCGGGTCGTTCGCGCGGAGGGCCGGGGGAGCCTCATGACGGTCGGCATCAGCGGAGTGACGGGGCCCGGTGCGGCCGTGGTCCGGGTCTGGGACCACCGCGGGAGGCCGGCCGGCGGCGCCGTGCTGGCGGCGCCGGGGCACCTGGTCACCGTCGCCCACGTGGTGAACGTCGCGCTGGGCCGGGGCAAGGAGTCGGCCGAGCGTCCGGACGGGCCGGTCGAGGTGGACTTCCCGCTGCTGGCGCCCGGCCGCCGGATCGCGGCCGAGGTCGTCCACTGGGTGCCGCCCGCCGCGGACGGGCCTCCCGGAGAGCCCGAGGACCTGGCGCTGCTGCGCCTGCTGGAGGACGCCCCGCCGGGAGCCGCGCCGGCCGCCCTCTCCGAGCGCGCCGCCCGGTTCGACGACCGGATCATGACGTTCGGCTTCCCGAAGCGCCTGGACGACGGGGTGTGGATCCTGGGCCGACTGCGCGGACCGCAGGCTGCCGGCTGGGTGCAGGTCGACGTGGACCGGGCCGGTGCCTTCGACTTCCAGGAGGGGGTCTCCGGGGCGCCGGTGTGGGACGCCGGCGGCGAGGGCGCGCTCGGCGTCATGGTCGCCGCCTGGCAGGGGCCGCGCGGCGGCCTCAGCGGCTACCTGGTGCCGACGGCCGTCCTGCACGCCGCGCTGCCCGGGCTGCGCGCGGTGGCGCGCCCGCCCTCCCCGTTCCCCGGCCTGCGCGCCTTCGACGAAGAGGACGCGCACCTGTTCTTCGGCCGGACCGAGCTGGTCCGCCGCATCACCGACCTCGTCGACCGGACGCCGGTGACGACGGTCATCGGGTCGTCCGGCGCGGGGAAGTCCTCGCTGGTTCGGGCCGGAGTCCTGCCCGCCCTCCGCGCGCGACAGGACACGCTGGTCGTCCTGCTGCGGCCCTCGGGCGGCCTCACCCCGCTGCGGGCGCTCGCCGCCGCGCTCGACCGCGCGGTCGCCCCGGACCGCGAACCGGCCGACCGGGTCGCCGGCAGCGGCCGGATCGAGCAGGCGCTCAGGGACGGGCACGAACGCGAGGTCGTCCGGACCGTCCTCGCGCGGTGCGGGGCCGACCGGCTGCTGCTCGTCGTCGACCAGTGGGAGGAGGCGTGGGCCGGGGCGTCCGAGGAGGCGGCCGACTTCAACGACCTGCTCGGCCGGGCCCTGGACCCCCACCCGCCGTTCACCGTGCTGACCGTGCTCCGGGCCGACTTCCTCGGCACCGCCCTCCAGGCCGCCGAGTCCTCGCCGCTGGTCCAGGAGGAACGGCTGGTCACGGTCGCCGAGCCGAGCAGCGGCGAACTGCACGAGGCGCTGACCGGACCGCTGCGCCACACGCCGTCGGTGACCTTCGAAGCGGGCCTGGTGGACCGCCTGCTGACGGACGCGGGGCCGACCTCCGGAGCTCTGCCGCTGCTCCAGTTCGTGGCCGCCGAGCTGTGGGCGCGGCAGGACCACGGCCGGCTCACCCACGCGGCGTACGACACGCTCGGCGGTGTGCGGGGCGCCCTCGCCCGGCACGCCGAGAACGTGTGGAGCGGACTCGACGCCGAGCACCGGGCCCACGCCGACCGGCTGCTGGCCCAGTTGGCCAGCCCGCTGTCCGAGGGCAGCGGCTACGTCCGCCGGCTCGCCCTCCTCGAAGACGAGGACACCGGCCTGCTCGCCGTCGCGAGCGTCCTGGCGGGCGCCCGGCTGCTCGTCCTGCGGGAGACGGACCGCACGTCGCCGGACGGGTACCCGGTGGTCGGGGCCGAGCTCGCCCACGACACCCTCGCCACCCACTGGGCCCGGCTGAACGACGTCCTTGCCGCCAGCCGGGAGTTCCGGCTCTGGCAGGAGGGCCTCCGGCAACGGATTGCCCAGTGGGAGGCGAGCGGCGAACGCGGTCGGCGCCTGCTGACCGGCGCGGCAGACCTCCGGGACGCCCGTCGGTGGGCACGCTCGCACGACCTCGAACTGAGCCTGGACGAACACGACTTCATCACCCGGAGCCGCCGGAGGCGGCGGACCCGGCGGGGATTCCTGGCGGTCCTGGCCTTCCTGACCGCGTGGATCGTGCCCATAGCGGTGACCGAGCACAACGACGAGGTGCGGCGCGCCGCCGACGAGGCCGCCACGCTGGCCATGGACGCCAGGGACCACGCGGGCGCCAACAACTACTGGTCGGCCACCGAGGCGCTGCGGGCGTACCGGAGCAGCCCGATCGGCACGGCACGGCACGCGGTCGACGACGCGTGGACCTGGGCCCGTGACGTCGACCGGCTCCTCCCGGACGGCACGACCGGGGGCTCCCGGGAGGACGCCTCCTCGGACGCCTACAACCTGCGGAACACCTCCACGGCGGACGGCCGCACGCTCATCAGCACCGATGGCGGACGGGCCACCGTCTGGCAGCTGCGCGACGGCCGACTGACCCCGCGGGTGCTCCCGAACAGCGAGGTCGGCTTCCTCCGCCTGGCCGCCGTCAGCGCCGGCGGTCGGTACGCCGCCTACGCGGTGGTGTCGTCCTCGCCCGAGGACTCGGGCGGGCGGACCACGGCCTGCAACGACGGGGCCACCGGCATGCAGCTGACCGTGTGCGTGGTCGTCCACGACCTCGTCGGCGGGCGCGTCCGGTCCTTCCCGATCGGACCGTTCGGCTTGGCGACCGGTGTCGCCGCCCTCAGCGTCGACCCGTCGGAACGGGTGCTCGGCGTGGTGCGGGACGACGCCGAGCTGCTGCGGTGGGACCTCGACACGGGCGCGGCGCTCCCCGACGTCGGGCGAGTCCCACCGGCGTCCGGCCGGAGCGTGCCGCTCTCCCAGGTGTCCGGCCTCTGGCTGGCGCCCGGTGGCTCGGCGGCGGTCCTGCTGGGCGGCGACGGGTCCGACGACCGTCCCACGGCCGACGGCCGACCTTCCTCCTCCCTCCACCACGTCGACCTCACCGGTGCGCCGGCCCGCTGGACGGTACTGGCCCGGGGGCTGGCGCCCGCAGGGGCGGCGGTGTCGGCGGACGGCACCCGGGTGGCGGCCGGGGTACCCGCCGACGGCGGTGCGAACGCTCCGTCCGGGCTCGCCGGAGAGTTCCGGGCGTGGGACGTCGCCAGCGGGTCCCTGGTCGCCCGCTCCGGCGGACAGCCGGCCGCCGCGGTCGCCGGAGCGCTCGCGCTCGACCCGCACGGCACCCGGCTGACCATCGTGACCGCCTCCTTGACGTCCGACACCGGGCACGAGGTGTTCGAGTGGCAGGTCGGCCGCGACGAGCTCGACGATCCCGCCGTTCCCCCTGCTCGGCTCGGCGACCCCTGGTTGCTGGTGCGTCGGATCGGCGAGGGACCGGACGCGCCGATCGCGCTGTTCACCCGGGGCGCCGTGGGCCTGATCCTGCCGAAGGACGGACGCACGCCGTGGGAACGGCTCCAGGCCGAGGAACGGTCGCCGCAGGCCGTGCCCGACTCCCGCCACCAGGTGGCACACCTCTGTGCGGCGCTCCTGAACGACGGCGACCCGCCCGACGGGTGGCGGGACACCGCCGCGGGCCGGGCGTGCCCGGCCGGCTGAGCGCCCGCCGCCCGGCGGCGTCGGCGGTCCGGCCGGTCACTGCCACGGCGCCGTCCCACTGGCGGACCAACCCCGACCCGGCCCGGAACACGAGCCCTGAACGCGGGGATGAAACGCCCGGTCAGCCGCCGAACTCGGCGACCGCCGCCGCCACGATCGCGTCCAGGCGCGCGTGGTGCGCCCCGCGCCAGTAGACCTGCCCGCAGTCGGCGCACTGGGCGAAGGCGTCGTACGAGCGCTCGGTCCCCTCCTCGATCCGGTCGTGCACCGCCTCCTTGGCGGCGGCGCGCAGCGTGCCGTTGCAGGCGGTGCACCTGGTCCACGGCGCCAGCGGCGGCGCGAACCGGGAGAGCACGTCGCGCAGTTGGTCGGCCGGCCGGTGGCTGTAGACGTAGCCGCCGGCCCACAGCTCGCGCCGGTGCAGCAGGCCCCGGTCCCGGGAGAGCAGCACCCGCCGCTCGGCGGCCGACCGGGCGGCCAGCGCCGGGTCGCCGATGTCCACGCTCTCGTACGCGGCGTCGACGCCGAGCAGCCGCAGCCGGCGGGCCAGCGTGCCCAGGTGGACGTCGAGCAGGAAGCGGGCCGGTCCGGCCAGCCGCTGGGGCCTGGTCACCCCGAGCACCGCGACCCGGGCGCCCGGCCCGGCGACCCGGGAGGCGGGCACGGGCCCGCCGTCGACGCGCAGTTCGCCGACCTCGGTGAGCGGGACGCCCAGCGACTCGACCACGTGCCCGAGCGTCGAGGCGCCGTCGGTCCGCACCGCGGCGAGCCCGTCGCGGTACCGGGCGCGGACGAAGAGGTGCAGGTCGGGGGCGAACTCGATCCAGATCTCCGGTCTCTCCACGGCACCAGCATGCCAGCGGCCCCGAGCGCTCCTCCCACCCGGGGCCGCGGTCCGCCCGGTCAGGGCTTGAACAGCACCTTGACCGCGCCGTCCCGCTTCTGCTGGAACATCGCGTACGCCTCCGGCGCCTCGGCCAGCGGCAGGTGGTGGGTGGCGAAGGAGTCCACGCCCAGCGGGTCGGCGTCGGTCAGCAGCGGCAGCAGCTCGTCCGTCCAGCGGCGCACGTTGGCCTGGCCCATCCGCAGCTGGAGCTGCTTGTCGAACATGGTCAGCAGCGGCATCGGGTCGGCCGCGCCGCCGTACACGCCGGACACCGAGATGGTGCCGCCGCGCCGCACCAGCTCCACCGCCAGGTGCAGCGCCTGCAGCCGGTCCACCCCGGCCTTCTGCATCAGCGTCCGGGCCAGCGCGTCCGGCAGCAGGCCGGTCACCCGCTGCGCCACCGACGCGGCGGGGGAGCCGTGCGCCTCCATGCCGACCGCGTCGACCACGCTGTCCGGGCCGAGCCCGTCGGTCAGGTCGCGGACGACCTCCGGCAGCTGCTCGGGCCGGTCGTTCAGGTCCAGCACCACCGCGCCGCGCTCGCGGGCCCGCTGCAGCCGCTCCGGCACCAGGTCGACGCCGATCACCTGCCGCACCCCCGGGCGCAGCAGCGCCATCCGCACGCACATCTCGCCGATCGGGCCCAGGCCCAGCACCAGCAGCGTGCCGCCCTCCGGCACCGCCGCGTACTCCAGCGCCTGCCAGGCCGTCGGCAGCACGTCGGAGAGGAACACGAACCGGTCGTCCGGCGGCCCGTGCGGCACCTTCACCGGCAGCGTGTCGCCGAACGGGACCCGCAGCAGCTCGGCCTGACCGCCCGGCACCTGGCCGTACAGCTTGGTGTAGCCGAACAGCGCCGCGCCGCTGCCGTACTCGCGCACCTGGGTGGTCTCGCACTGCGAGTGCAGCCCGTTCGCGCACATCCGGCAGGTGCCGCAGCTGACGTTGAACGGCACCACCACCCGGTCGCCCGGGCTCAGCGCGCGCACCGCGCCGCCCACCTCGCGGACGGTGCCCATCGCCTCGTGGCCCAGGACGTCGCCCGGGTCGAGGAACGGCCCGAGCACCTCGTACAGGTGCAGGTCGGAGCCGCACAGGCCGGTCGAGGTCACCTCCACCAGCACGTCCGAGGGTTCTTGGATCCGCGGGTCGGGCACCTCCGTCACCTTGACGTCCCGCCTGCCCTGCCAGGTCACCGCGCGCATCACGCGCTCCTTCCGTGGGGATGGTCAATTCGCCTGCGGGCCGGGTTCGTTGTTCTCCCGCCCGGCCCGGTCGCCGAGGGCGGTCAGCACCGGCACCAGCCGTCCGGTGCGCCCGGCCGCCGCCTCGCCCGGCAGGTCGTGCTCCGCCACCCGGCCCGGCCCCGGCAGCAGCCGGCCCGCCGCGCCCAGCAGCGCCCCGAACGTCGCCGGGGCCACCCCCTCCAGGCGCACCGCCAGCTTCGCCGCCGGGGTCAGCACCAGCTCCGGCCGCCCCCGTTCGGCGGCCCGCACGATCCGGCGCGCCGCCCGGCCCGCGTCCATCGACAGCAGCGGCAGGCTCGCCGCCGGGCCGAACCAGGAGTACTCCAGCGGCGCCCGGCCGGAGAACCGGGCCGCCCGGTGCGAGCCCGTCCGCATCAGGCCCGGCACCACCGTGGTCACCCGCACCCCCGTGCCGGCCAGCTCCACCCGCAGCCCGCGGGAGAACGCCGCCAGCGCGGCCTTCGCCGTCACGTACGGCAGCAGGTGCGGCGCCGGGACGGGCCCGCCGATCGAGGCGATGTTCACCACCGAGCCCGCGCCGCGCTCGCGCATGCCGGGCAGCACGGCCAGCACCAGTTCCACCGGCGCCGCGACCATGACGTCCCAGGAGGAGCGGAAGTCGTCCCCGACCAGCGCCGGCAGCGGCCCGACCTGGATCACCCCCGCGTTGTTCACCAGCAGGTCCAGCGGACGCCCCAGCCGTTCGGCCGCCTCCGCGGCCACCGCCCGCCCCGCGCCCGGCACCGACAGGTCGCACTCCAGCGCCGCCCGCCGGGTCGTCAGCCGCCCCAGTCTCCGCTCCGCGAAAGCCAGTTCGGCGCCGTTCCGGGCGCACACCGCGACCCGGCAGCCGCGCCGGGCCAGCTCCTCGGCGACCAGCAGGCCCAACCCGCGCGACCCGCCGGTGACCAGCGCCGCCCGGTCCGCGAAATCCACCCGTGCCACGTCCGTCACCCCTTCTCCGCATCCGACTGTGCCGCGCCTGCCCGAGGTGCAGGGGAGGAAACCGGGCGATAAGAGATGTACGGGGACATTCGTCCGTTTCTGCTCGGGCCCGGCGGGTTAGCCGGGACGGTGACGCCCACGACCTCCACGCTCCGGAAGGACACCCATGACTGCCGACGACACCCGCCCCGACCTGCCCGGCGCGCCCAGCGCCGGCGAACCGACGGTCGAGGAGCCCGTCGAGCCCCGCCCGCCGCTGCCGCCCAAGCCCGACCAGGCCGCCCCCGAGCCGCTCTCGGCGACCGGCCGCCGCCCGCAGGACGGCAGCGGCCCGGTCCGCGCCCAGGACGGTGCGTACCTGACCAACGCGCAGGGCACCCGGCTGCCGGACTCCGACCACTCGCTGAAGGCCGGACCGCGCGGCCCCGTCCTGCTCCAGGACCACCACCTGCGCGAGAAGATCACCCATTTCGACCACGAGCGGATCCCCGAGCGCGTGGTGCACGCCCGCGGCGCCGCCGCGCACGGCGTGTTCGAGAGCTACGGCACGGGCGCGGGCCTCAGCAAGGCCGGGTTCCTCGCGGCCGGAGTCAGGACGCCCGTCTTCGTCCGGTTCTCCACCGTGCTCGGCTCGCGCGGCTCCGCCGACACCGTCCGCGACACCCGCGGCTTCGCCACCAAGTTCTACACCGACGAGGGCGTCTTCGACCTGGTCGGCAACAACATCCCGGTGTTCTTCATCCAGGACGCGATCAAGTTCCCGGACGTCATCCACGCGGGCAAACCGCACCCCGACCGGGAGATCCCGCAGGCGCAGTCCGCCCACGACACCTTCTGGGACTTCGTCTCGCTGCACACCGAGGCCACCCACCACACCCTGTGGAACATGTCCGACCGGGGCATCCCGCGCTCCTACCGGACGATGGAGGGCTTCGGCATCCACACCTTCCGGCTGATCGCCCCCGACGGCTCCACCTCCCTGGTCAAGTGGCACTGGAAGCCCAAGCTCGGCGTCCACTCGCTGACCTGGGACGAGGCCCAGCTGATCGGCGGCGCCGACCCCGACTTCCACCGCCGCGACCTGTACGACGCCATCGAGGCCGGCGCGTTCCCGCACTGGGAACTCGGCGTCCAGGTCATGCCGGACACCCCCGAGCAGACCTTCGAGGGCATCGACCTGCTCGACCCGACGAAGATCGTCCCCGAGGAGCTGGTGCCGGTCCAGCCGCTCGGCCTGATGACCCTGAACGCCAACCCGACCAACTTCTTCGCCGAGGTCGAGCAGGTCGCCTTCCACCCCGGCCACCTGGTGCCCGGCATCGACATCACCGACGACCCGCTGCTCTCCGGCCGGCTCTTCTCCTACCTGGACACCCAGATCACCCGGCTGGGTGGCCCCAACTTCGCCCAGATCCCGATCAACCGCACCCACGCCCCCGTCAACGACATGCTGCGCGACGGCTTCCACCAGGACGCCGTGCACACCGGCGTCGCCCCCTACAAGCCCAACTCGCTGGACGGCGGCTGCCCGTTCTTCGCCGGCGCCGACGAACACGCCTTCATCGAGCACCCGCAGCCCGTCCCCGAGTCCCGGAAGGTCCGGGAGGCGCCCGCCTCGTTCGACGACCACTACAGCCAGGCCCGGCTCTTCTGGCTCAGCATGACGCCCGTCGAGCAGGAGCACATCATCAACGCCTACTCCTTCGAGCTCGGCAAGTGCACCGAACCCGCCGTCCGCGAACGCAACCTGCGGGTGCTGGCCCGGATCGACGCCCGGCTGTGCGCCGAGGTCGCCACCGGCCTCGGCCTGCCCGCGCCCGCCCCCGACGGCGACCTGGCCGACCCCGACCCCAGCCCCGCGCTCTCCCAGCTCGGCCGCGAGTGGCCGGTCGCGGGCCGGACGGTGGGCATCCTCACCGGCCCCGACACCGACCCCGGCGTGCTCGCCGCCGTCCGCGAGGCCGCGCTCGCCGCCGACCTGGTGCCCCTGGTGGTCGCCCCCACCGGCGGCGATCCGGCCGAGGTGCAGCGCAGCTTCGCCACCGCCCGCTCGATCGAGTTCGACGCCGTCCTGCTGGCCGGCGTCCCCGGCCCCGCCCCCGACGCCGCCCCCGCCCGGGACGCCCGCGCCGCCGGACCGCACGCCGCCCTCGACCCGCGGCTGGTCCTGCTGCTCGGCGAGGCGTGGCGGCACGCCAAGGCGATCGGCGGCTGGGGCGACGCCCGCGACGTCCTGGCGGCCGCCGGGCTCCCGTCGGACGGGCCCGGCCTCGTCCTCGGCACCGACCCGGTGCAGGTCCTGCGCGACCTGGCGGACCTGCTCGCCGGGCACCGGGTCTGGGACCGCTTCCCGCCGCCCGAGCAGGGCTGAACCGGCGCGGAATCGGACGGATTTTCGTACCGGTGACGGCATGGACGGGCGATCAGCGGGCAGACGGCGGACGTACTGATCCGAAGGAGGACAAATCGTGGTTCCGCTTCTGCTGGTCCTGCTCCTGGCCCTGCTCCTGTTCGGCGCCGGGTTCGCGGTGAAGATCCTGTGGTGGGTCGCGGTCATCGTGCTCGTCGTGTGGCTGGTGGGCTTCATCGCCCGCGGCACCAACGCGACCGGCGGCCGCGGACGTTGGTACCGCTGGTAGCGGATCCCGCGGTACCGACGACGCCGACGGCGGAGGCTCACGGCCTCCGCCGTCGGCGTACGTGCGGTGCGGGCGGTACGTACGACGTGCGGCACGTCGAGCGGGGGCCTCACCAGCGGGAGGCGCGGGGACGGGTGTCGTCCAGCAGCGGCGGGGCGAGCGGCTGCCACTCGATCATCATGATGGTCGCGTCGTCGGTGAGCCCCTCGTCCTGGTGCTCCAGGATCGCGTGCATCAGCCGGCGCAGCGTCTCCGGCGCGGTCTCCCCGGCGCCGGCGGCCCGGATCACGAAGTCGGTGAACCGGGCCAGGCCGAAGAACTCGTGGTTGGCCCCCTTCGCGTCCACCACCCCGTCGGTGTAGATCAGCAGCCGGTCGCCCGGCTTGAGCGAGAAGGTCCGCACCGTCCGCGCGGCGCCGGTGTAGTGGCTCAGCCCCAGCGGCAGCTCGCCGGGCCCGTCCAGCGCGCCCGGGACCACCTCGCCGGAGCGGATCAGCAGCGGGTGCGGATGGCCGCAGTTCGCCCAGTGCAGGGTGCCGGTGGCGAGGTCCAGCCGCAGAAAGACACCGGTGGCGAACCGGTCCGGGAACCAGGCGTGCAGCGCCTCGTCGATGGTGTCCACCAGGTCCGGCAGGTCGGCGCCGTTGCGGCGGGCGTTGCGGCAGGCGCCCAGCGCCAGCGCGGCGGTCAGGCCGGACGCCAGGTCGTGGCCCATCGCGTCCAGCACCGCGGCGTGCAGCACCCCGTCGGCCAGCGAGTGCTCGAACGCGTCCCCGCCCAGCCGGTAGGCCGGCTCCAGGACGGCGGTGGAGATCGCCCGGTCGGTGCAGACCGTCCGCGGCGGCAGGAAGGCCCGCAGCATCTCGGACGGCAGGCTCATGGTGTCGGACCGGGTGCCGTGCGCGTAACTGTCGCTGGTGTCCCGCTTGGAGGTGATCACCATCGCCAGCACCGAGGTCAGCAGCCGGCAGCGCCGCACCGCCTCCCGGTCCAGCGACGGCGTGCGCAGCCCCAGCACGCCCAGCCGCTCGGCGCCGTCGGTCAGCGGGAACCAGGCCACCAGGCCCGCGTCGGGGTCCTCGGCCACCCGCATCGTCCCGGTCCGGAACGCCCAGCCCGCCAGCGTGCCGTCGACCGGCAGGTCCGGCCCCTCGGCGAGGGCGACCAGCCGGTGCTGCTGGATGTCCGCCAGGTACACGGCCGCCGAGCCCAGGCCCAGCGCCCGGGTGTACTGCTCGGCGAAGCGCGGCGCCTCCCCCGGGTCGAGGGTGCGGCCCGCGGTCAGGAACCGCTCCAGCAGCTCCTCGCCGAGGTTCAGCGGCGGTGTCGTGTCGGGTGCCCCGGGCGCTCCCGGTACCTCAGGCATCGCTCAGGCTCGTTCCGGGCACGGCCCGGCCCGCCGGGCGGGAGCCGGACGGGCGGGGAGCGGACGGACGGGACCCCGACGGACGGGACCCCGACGGACGAGACCCCGACGGACGGGGCGCGGGCAGCCGGGGGGCCGGCTCGGCGTGCGGGCCCAGCCGCAGGTCGCGTTCGAGCTCCTCGATCCGGGCCGCGACCGCCGACGGCTCCGGACGGACCGCGGCCCCGGGGCGCCCGCGGTCCAGCGCCACCGCGCCGACCAGGCCGTGCAGCGCCAGGACGGGCAGCGCCACCGGCCACAGCGCGCCCGCGCACAGCGCGAACGCCTCGGTCTGCTGCCGCTCCTGCCGCTCGAACGTGCCGACCCGCCGCGCCGCGGCACCCGCCCGCGCCCCGCCCGCCCGCAGGAAGCGCTCCCGCTCCCGCCGGAAGACCGCCCGGGCCGTCAACAGCCCTCCGAGCAGGTAACCCGCCACCACCCCCAGACACAGCACCACCACCGTTGCTCGCCTCCTCGCTCACTACGCCTCTCCGGGTACGCCGCGCGTATGCCCGGCCTCGCGCCGGTCAACGGCCCCGCTCCCGGATCGGCGTTCGAATCAGCGCTCGGGCCGGCGTTCGGACGGGCGCCCGGCCGGGTCGTCGGCACCGCCCCCGGGCCCCTCCCCGTCCGGCGTGCGCCAGGACTCCGTCCCCTGCCCGGTCGGGCCCGGCCCGCCCGGGAGCCGGCGGCGGTTCCACCGTCGGCTGCCCCAGACGAACGCCCCGATCAGCAGCACCGCGACGATCAGCGCCGGAATGATCACCACCAGGAGGGACGGGCCGCTCGACTCCGCTGCCAGTACCGCGTCGACCGTCATGACCTGCTCCTTCCGCTCGGACGGGCCCGCTCGAACGGACCCGTGACGCCGGGCGTCTACCCGGTCAATTCGGGATGAATGCCGAAAAGCCCTGGAAATCGCCGTGTCGTTCTCGGGCCCCCGGGTAGGCGGTACGACTGTCGAAGCGGAGCGGCCCCCCCTGGCCGTCCGACTCCTTACCGGGGAATCCCATGAACAACACGAAGTTGGCAACCGCCGTGGTCGCGGGCTACTTCCTGGGGCGCTGGCACAAGGCCCGCTGGGCGTTGGCACTGGCCGGAATGGCGGCAGGAAAGAAACTCAGCACGAATCCCGGCGTTCTGGTCGGTCAACTCCTGGAGTCCTCACCGCAGTTGCGCGGCCTGGTGGACGAAATGCGGGGCGACCTGGCGGACGCGGGCAAGGACGCCGTCATGGCGGCTGCGGGCAACCGGATGAGCGCGCTCACCGACCGCCTCCAGCAGCAGACCGAAGCCGTCCGGGAACGGACCGCCGCGCGCGGCCAGGACGACGAGGGACCGGACGACCAGGAACCGGACGAGGTGGACGAGACCGAGTCCGACGACAGCGAGCCCGACGAGCCCGAGCCCGACGAGGAACCGGACGACGAGGAGTCGGACGAGGCCGAGGAGGAGCCCGAGGACGAGGCCGAGTCGGAGGAGGAACCGGAGGAGGAGCCCGAGGAGGAGAAGAAGCCGCGCCGCCGCACGTCCCGCAGCAGTAGCAGCGGAGCGTCCGGCACGAGCAGCTCCTCGAAGCGCCCCTCCCGGTCGACCGCCGCGAAGAAGGCGGCGGCCCCGCGCAAGTCGGCGGCCCCGCGCACGACCGCGGCCCGCAAGACCGCCGCCTCGTCGTCGTCCGGCCGGAAGTCGACCGGGACCGCGTCCGCCCGCAAGAGCGCGTCGGGCGCGAAGAGCGCCGGGGGCGGCGGGACGCGGACCAAGGCGTCGTCCAGGAAGAAGACGGGGTGAGCGGCGATGGCCAGGCAGTCCGATGACGGCAAGAACGGCTCGGGCGGTGTGACGAAAGCGCTGCCCACCGAACAACTGATGGACCAGGCGAAGGACCTGATGTCCGCGCTGGGGGAGCGCGCGGTGGCCGCGGCGAGCGACAAGGTCGGTTCGGTGACCGACCGGCTGGTCGGCTACGTGGCCGACGGCGGTGGTGGCGGCGGGGGCGGCGGGATCGGCGGGGGCATGGCGAAGACGCTGCTGAAGACGGGCGCGTCCGGGCTGAAGCAGGCCGTGGTGGGGAAGTTCGGCGGCGGCGGGGGAGACGACGGCGGGGACGGCGGCGGCGGTGGTGGCGGGGGCGGGGGAGGCGGCAAGGAGACCAAGGTCACCAACATCATCGAGCAGATCGACGTCGGGGTCCCGATCCGGGTCGCGTACAACACGTGGACGGAGTTCCAGGACTTCCCGAAGTACACCAAGCGCGTCGAGAACGTCGACCAGTCCGCCGACGAGAAGCTCAGCTGGAAGGCCGGCATCTTCCTCTCGCACCGCACCTGGGAGTCGACGATCGTCGAACAGGTCCCGGAGGACCGGATCGTGTGGCGCTCCAAGGGCGAGAAGGGCTCGGTGGACGGTGCGGTGACGTTCCACGAACTCACCCCCAACCTGACCAGGATCCTGGTGGTCCTCGAGTACCACCCCCAGGGCCTGTTCGAACGGACCGGCAACCTGTGGCGGGCCCAGGGCAGGCGCGCCCGGCTGGAGCTGAAGCACTTCCGGCGGCACGTGATGACCCGGACCATCCTCGACCCCGACAGCGTCGAGGGCTGGCGCGGCGAGATCCGCGACAGCGAGGTCGTGCGCTCGCACGAGGACGCGGTGAAGGAGGAAGAGGAGCAGCAGCAGGACCAGGACGAGCCCGACGAGGAGTACGACGAGGAGGAGCCCGAGGACGAGGGCTACGAGGACGAGGACCAGGAGCGGCCCGAGGACGAGGACGAGGACGAGGGCCAGGACGACGACGAGGAGTACGACGAGGAGTACGACGACGAGGGCGAGGACGAGCCCGACGACGACGAGTACGAGGACGAGGAGGGTGCGGACGAGGACGCGGAGGACGCGGAGGACACCGAGGACGAGGACGAACAGCCCACCCGCCGAAGCTCCCGCCGGGCCTCCTCCCGGAAGAGGTGAGAGCGGTGTCAGTGACCCCGCGTTCCAGTAACTACATGTCCCGCCCGTCCTCCTCGGGCCTGGTGGACGTGGTCGACCTGATCCTCGACAAGGGCCTGGTCATCGACATCTACATCCGGGTCTCCCTGGTCGGGATCGAACTGCTGACCATCGACGCCCGCATCGTGGTGGCGAGCGTCGACACGTACCTGCGCTTCGCCGAGGCGGTCAACCGGCTCGACCTGGCGGACGACAAGAGCCAGGGGCTGCCGGAGCTGGTGCAGGGCATGCAGGAGGGCGGAGCGCGGCACAAGACCCGCGGTGCGCTCGAAGGCGTGAAGGACAAGGTGTCCGGCCTGATCGGCGGGGGAGAGGACGAGGACGACGAGGAGGAGCCGGAGGAGCGGCCCCGCCGCCGTTCGCGGCCCACCAGCCGGAAGGGGCACGAGCGATGAGCGCCACCCCGCCGCAAGCGGCCTGCTACGTCTACGGGATCGTCCCGTCCGGCACCCGCCCGCCCGAGGCGGCCGGGGTCGGCGATCCGCCCGCGCCGGTGACGCTGGTGAGCCACCACGGGGTGGCCGCCCTGGTCGGCGAGATCGACGTCCGCCGCCCGCTCGGCACGCCCCGGGACCTGATCGGCCACGCCCGGGTGCTGGACGAGGTGGCGGCCGCCCGCACGCCCGTCCTGCCGTTCCGGTTCGGCGCGGTGGTCCGGGACACGGCGGCCGTCACGGACGAACTGCTCGCCCCGCAGGAACAGCGGTTCCTGGCCGCGCTGGAGGACCTGGACGGCCTCGCCCAGTTCACCGCCCGGGCCACCTACCGGCAGGACCGGGTGCTGCGCGAGATCGTCGCCCACCGCCCGGACATCGCCCGGCTCCGGGAGGAGGTCGCCGAGCTACCGGAAGCCGCCTCCCGGCCCCGCCGGATCCGGCTCGGCGAACTGGTCGCCGAGGCACTGGTCGCCCGCGGCCGCTCCGACACCGACCACCTGGTGGCCGAGCTCGGACCGCTCGCCGCGGCCACCTCCCGGGCCGAGTCGACCGCCGACCAGCCGGCCACCGTCTCCTTCCTGGTCGCCGCCGACCGCTGGAGCGCCTTCGAACGCGCCGCGGACGCGCTCGCCGCCGACTGGGACGGACGCGTCGACTTCCGGCTGATCGGCCCACTGGCCCCGTACGACTTCGCCCCGCAGCTCGTCGACGCGCAAGGGCCCGGGTCATGGGACTGATCACCGGCCTGCTCACCCTGCCGCTCGCCCCCGTCCGCGGCGTGGTCTGGGTGGCCGAGCGGCTGCACGAGCAGGCGTGGCAGGAACTGAACGACCCGGCCGCCGTGCGCCGGCAGCTGATGGAGGTCCAGGCCGCCCGGGAGGCCGGGACGATCGACGAGCAGGAGGCCGAGCGCCGGGAGGCGGAACTGGTCCGGCGCCTGCTGCCGCCCACCATCGGGGACCTGGAGGTATGAACCGTGCCCGAGTCACGCACCCGCCGCCCGTCCACCGCCGCACCCCGACGGCGCACCGCGCGCCGCGACCCCGAAGCGGAGCCGCGACCCCGCCGCCGGACCGTGAAGGAGCGGGACGCGCCGGAGGAGCCGGACGAGCCGGACGAGCCGGAGGAGCCGGATGAGGAGCCGGACGAGTCGCCCCGGCGGCGGCGTCGGCCGGCGGCGGAGCGCGGGACGAGCGGGTCGGCGCCGCGCCGCCGCAAGGCCCGGCCGGACGAAGCCGACGACCGCGACGAGGAGGAGGGCGAGGACGAGGAGCCGGACGAGGGCGAGGAGCCGGACGAGGAGCAGGGCGACGACCGGGACGAGCGGCAGGCCGGGATCGGGGCCGCGGCGGCCGCCGCCCGGGCCGCCACCCACGTACGGGCGATGACCGGGCGCAGCCCGGAGGGCGTCACCTCGCTGGAGCGGACCGAGGAGGGCTGGCGGATCGGCGTCGAGGTGGTGGAGAGCCGGCGGATCCCCGACACCACCGACATCCTGGCCGTCTACCGGGTCGACCTCGACCGTGACGGCGAACTGCTCGCCTACCGCCGGGAGGACCGCTACCACCGCGGTCGCACCCCCGACCGGGAGGAGGACCCGTGAGCACGCCCGCCCCGTGGCGCGGCACCGGCGCGGTGCCCGCCTACCCCGGGACCTCCGCCGCGCCGCAACCCGCCAACCTGGCCGACCTGCTCGAACGCGTCCTGGACAAGGGCATCGTGATCGCCGGGGACATCCGGATCAACCTGCTGGACATCGAACTGCTCACGATCAGGATCCGGCTGCTGATCGCCTCGGTCGACCGGGCCCGCGAGATGGGCATCGACTGGTGGGAGCACGACCCCACCCTCTCCTCCGGCGACCGCCGCCGGGACCTCGCCGCCGAGAACCGCCGCCTGCGCGAACGCCTCGGCGAACTGGAGGCCGCCCGCTCGCAGGACGCCCGGGAGGCCCGGGAGGCCGGCGCCGGAGCCGCACCCGAACCCGAACCGGTGGACGACGACCGCCCGGCCCGGAAGGGCACCCGGCGGCGGCGGGAGGAGCCGTGACCTACACCTGGCTGTACGCCGTCGCCCCGGCGGGCCCCGAGCCGTCCCCGCCGAAGGGCGCCCCCGGAGGCGTCGCCGACGAGCACCCGAGGACGGTCGCGGCCGCCGACCTGCTCGCGGTGGTCGGCTCGGTGCCCGACGCCGACTTCGACTCCGACGCCCTGCAGCGCCACCTCGGCGACCCGCAGTGGCTCGAACGCGCGGTGCGCGCCCACCACCGGGTGGTCTCCGCCACCGCCACCGGCGGCCGGGCCCTCCCGGTCCGCTTCGGCACGGTGTACCGCGACGACGACCGGGTCCGCGCCCTGCTGGCGGCGCACGCCGACGACATCCGCGCCGCCCTGTCCGACATCGCCGACCGCACCGAGTGGGGCGTCAAGGCGTACCTGGACCGGGCGCACCCGGACGGCGCGGACGACGCCGGGAGCGGAGCCGACCGTCCGGCGGGGGACCGGCCGGGCACCGCCTACCTGCTGCGCCGCCGGACCGCCCGCGACCGGGCCGAACACGCCCTGACGGACGCCGCCGGGCAGGCCCGGCAGGTCCACCTGGCGCTGTCCGGGCTCGCCGACCGCAGCACCGAGCACCCGCCGCAGCCCACGGAGGCGACCGGCGTCCGCGATCCGATGCTGCTCAACGGCGCCTACCTGGTGCACCGTTCGCGGGCGGCGGAGTTCGCCCGCACGGTCGAGGCGCTCCGGGCCCGGCACGGCCCCGCACTGCGGCTGGAACTCACCGGTCCCTGGCCGCCGTACTCCTTCGCCGCCCTGCCGACCGCCGGGGACGGTGCGCGATGACCACCGAAGAGCTCGCCCCCGAGCTGCGGCAGCGCGACGTCGCACTGGTCGACCTGCTCGACCGGCTGCTGGCCGGCGGCGTGGTGATCGCGGGCGAGATCACCCTCTCGATCGCCGACATCGACCTGGTCCGGATCAGCCTGCGGGCCCTGATCGCCTCGGTCAGCTCGCTGGTCGACCCGGGGGGAAGCGACGGGGGAGCCGCCCCGTGAGCGACGAACCGGTCCGCCGGGTCGAGCTCGACCCCGAGACGGTCGGTCGGGACCTCGCCTCGCTGGTCCTCACCGTGGTCGAACTGCTCCGGCAGCTGATGGAGCGCCAGGCGCTGCGCCGGATCGACCAGGGCGATCTGGACGAGGACCAGGTCGAGCGGCTGGGCCTGACCCTGATGGCGCTGGAGGAGCGGATGGCGGAACTCCGCGAGCACTTCGGCCTCACCCCGGAGGACCTCAACCTCGACCTCGGCCCGCTCGGCCCGCTGCTCTCCACCGAGTGACCGAGTGACCGAGTGACCGAGTGGCCGCGTAGCCGCGTGTCTGCGGACGGGACGGGGCGCCCGCCGGTTCAGGACGCCCGCTTGAGGTTCCGGCGCGGACGGGTGGCCGCCTTCAGCGCGTACTGGAGCTGGTCGCGGGTCATGGTCGACCGGTGCGGGATGCCGAGCGCGGCGGCCCGCCGGTACAGCTCGGTCTTGCTGAGCGAGCCGAGGTCCTCCACGGCCTCCGCAGGCTCCGCCGATTTCGCCGCCTTCGCCGCCTTCGCCGATTTCGCGGACTTCGCGGACTTCACCGACCGCACCGAGCGCTCCGCCCTCGCGGCCGGTTTCGCGGCCGGTTTCGCCCGGCCGCCGCCCTGCGCCCGGGCCTGGTCCAGGCTGCGGCGCAGCACGTCCACCAGGTCGGTGAGGTCGGTGGGTTCGGGTTCCTCGCCGGTGGACAGCGCGATCTCCCGGCCCTCGGCCTTCGCCTCGACCAGCGCCCGGACCCGCTCCTCGTAGGTGTCGTGGTAGTCGTCCGGGTGCCAGCCGACGGTGAGCATGTCGATCAGCTGCTCGGCGGTGGCGAGCTCCGTCCGGTTGAAGTCCTTGCGCCGGGAGGGCAGGTCGGGCACCTCCGCCTGCGGGTCGCGGAGCTCGTCGGACCAGTGCATGGTGCGCAGTTCGAGCAGCCCGTCGGTGGAGTCGACCGCGGTCAGGTACTCCCGGCCGCGCATCGAGAACACCGCGATCCCGGCCCGGCCGGAGTGCGCGAGCGCCTCGACCAGGAGCTGGTAGACCTTGGCGGTCGCCGGATCGCCCGGGCCCAGGTAGTAGGTCTTGTCGAAGAAGACCGGATCGATCTCCGCCAGGTCGGCGAAGCCGCCGATCTCGATCGTCCGGGACCGCCCGGGGGACAGCTCCTCCAGCTCGGCGGGCTCCACGACGACGTACTGCCCCTCGCCGAGCTCGTAGCCCTTGACCACGTCCTCGAACGGCACCTCCTCGCCGGTGCGCTCGTTCACCCGCCGCTGCCGCACCCGGTCGGTGGTGCCGCGCTGCAACTGGTGGAAGCGCACCGCGTGCGACTCGGTCGCCGGGTACAGCGCCACCGGCAGGCTCACCAGTCCGAAGGACAACGTCCCCTTCCACACCGGCTTGGCCATCGTGCCCACCTTCCTCCTCGTCGGGGGCGCGTCCGTCCGGCCGGCGCCCGTCCGTGTCCTGCCGCGCGGCTGCCCGATCCGGCCCGCGCCCACACCAGGGTCCGACCGCGCGCCCCGGCCCGCACCCGCTCACGGCCCCGCGCCGGGCCCCGCACCCACGACCGCGCGCTCCGGGAGGCCCGGCGCTCGTCCGGCAGTGCGGGCGTGTCGGACCCGCCCCGGCCGGGTAGACGCCGGGACCGGCCCGACCGGCTGGGACAGGACCGCCCGTCGTCCGCCGACCGGGTCCGGGCGCGGGGCGCGCCACGACCACCGTCGAACGGGGCACGCCATGACCACCGTCGAGATCCGGGCCAGCGGCCGGATCGTCCAGCTGAAACGGGCCGACAAGGAGCTGTTCCCGGCGGACGGCCGCGCCGGGGCGATCACCAAGGCGGACCTCGCCGCGCACTACCGCCGGGTCTCCCGCCGCGTCCTGCCGCAGCTGCGCGGCCGGCCGCTGATGCTGGAGCGCTACCCCGACGGCATCGACGGGCCCCGGCTCGTCCAGAAGGACACCCCCGCGCACTTCCCCGACTGGATCCACCGCAGCGAACTGCCCAAGGCCGGCGGCACCGTCGACTACCCGGTCTGCGACGACCTGGCCACCCTGCTCTACCTGGTCGGCCAGGCGTGCGTCACCCCGCACCGCTGGCTGTCCAGGGCGGACCGGCCCGACCACCCCGACCTGCTGGTCATCGACCTCGACCCGGCGGGCGAGGACTTCGCACCGGTCCGGGAGGCCGCCGTCCTGGCGCACGCCCTGCTCGGCGAACTCGGCCTCCCCGCCGACCTGATGACCACCGGCTCGCGCGGCCTGCACGTCCTGGTCCGGCTCGACCGCCGGGCCCCCTTCGACGAGGTCCGGGCCTTCGCCCACGACGTGGCCGCCGTGCTCGCCGACCGCCGCCCCGACCTGCTCACCACCGAGCCCCGCAAGGCGGCCCGCCGGGGGCGGCTCTACCTCGACGTCCAGCGCAACGCCTACGGCCAGAACGCGGTCACCCCCTACGCGGTCCGCCCGCTGCCCGGCGCGCCGGTCGCCACCCCGCTGGCCCGGGCCGAACTCGACGACCCCGCCCTCATCCCGCGCCGCTGGACCCTCGCCACCGTGCAGGAGCGCCTGGACGCCCCCGACCCGTGGCGCGACGCGGCGCGCCGGGCCCGTTCACTGGGCCCGGCGCGCCGCCGTCTCGACCTGCTCCGGTCCGGGGACGCCTGAGGTCAGAAGCGGCGCCAGCGCGCCGAGGCGAAGGAGAACACGCCGTACAGCACCAGCCCGGCCGCCACCACGACCAGCAGCCACGGGCCGGCCGCGCTGCCGGCGAAGGAGCGCAGGGTGTCGTCCATGCCCCGGGCCCGGTCCGGGTCGAACCGGACGGCCGCCACCACGACGAACGCCCCCGCGGCCGCGTACACGGCGCCGCGGGCCACGTTGCCGGAGACGCCCGTCCCGGTCACCGCGCTCCGGGTGCGCGGCCGCATCGAGCCGGTGTCGAGCTTGCGCAGGAACCGCCGCTGCACGGCGCGCACCGCGATCGCCGCACCGACGCCCGCCAGCACCAGCCCGGCCGTGCCCACCAGCCAGCGGCCGCCGGGCAGGCCCAGCGTGGTGGCCGTCCAGTCCTTGGAGGTGGAGTCGCTGTCCGACCCGCCGCCCGAGCCCGCCGCGTACGCGGCCGTCCCCCACGCCACGAAGCCGTAGAACACCGCCCGCCCGGCCGACAGCACCCGCGAGCCGGTCTTCTTCTGCCCGGCCTCGCCGAACACCGCCGTCGAGGCCCGCCACAGCGCCATCCCGACGAAGCCGACCGCCAGCACCCACAGCAGCACCGTGCCGAACGGCTGCTCCGCCACCTGGTGCAGCGCCCCCTGCCGGTCGGCCTCCTCGCCGCCCGCCCCGAAGGCGATCCGCAGGGCCAGCACCCCGACCAGGGCGTACACCACGCCCCGGGCCACGAAGCCGGAACGGCCCGCGACCTCCGTCACCCGGCCCAGCCGGGCGTCCTCCCGCGTGTCCGCGTCCATCGACGTCCTCCTCCACTCGTTCCTAGGGTTCCGGCCGGTCAGTCGAGGGCCCGGCCGCGGGTGACGAGGTTGCCGATGGCCACGTAGACGACGGCGGGGATGCCGTAGTCCAGGAGGACCTGCCCGGTGTGGTTGGACACCGTGAACAGGCCGCGCGACCAGCCCGAGAGCCAGTCCGCCGCGGTGTGGAACCAGCTGACCAGGCCGTTGCCCTGATTGGCGCCGAAGAGGTCCAGCAGGATCCAGACCACCAGGATCCCGGCGAGTACGTGGGCCAGTACCGATATCACTGAAGTCGTCTGTCTCATGGCTGCCGCCTTGCCCGTCGTGACCACCCCAAACCCCTTACCTCGCAAGGGAGTTCGGCGAAAATGCCGGATCCGGGGCGGCCCGCTCAGAGGAAGTGCCGGATCGGCGCGGTGGCCACCTCCAGGGCGCGGCGGGCCGGGCCGCGGCGGTGCCAGCGCTCCGGGACGATGGCCTCGCTGCGGGCCAGGTCCTCGTCGAAGTGCCGGTCCAGGACGGCGGTGAACCCCTCGTCGACCACGGCGAGCACCACCTCCTCGTCGTGGTCGAGCGAGCGGCGGTTGAAGTTCGCCGAACCGACCACCGCCGCCGTCCCGTCGACGGTCAGCACCTTGGCGTGCATCATCGTCGGCCCGTACCGCCACACCGTGGCCCCGGCGGCGGTCAGCCGCCCGAAGTACCGCTCGCCCGCCAGCTGGCACACCCGCTTGTCGGTGTGCTCGCCCGGCACCAGCAGCTCGACGGCCACCCCCCGGCGGGCCACCGCGCACAGCAGGTCGACGAAGTACTCGTCGGGCGCGAAGTACGCCGTCGCCAGGCGCAGCCGCCGCTCCGCCGAGGAGATCACCACCCGCATCAGGGTCTGCAGGTCCTGCCAGCCGACGGCCGCCGAACCCCGCACCACCTGCACCACCGCGCCGCCCGGCTGCTCGTGCTCCTCGAACCGGTCCGCCGCGTCGTACAGCGTGCCGGGGGCGCACTCGGCCCAGTTCTGCGCGAAGGCCGCCGCGATGCCGTCGACGGCCGGCCCGACCACCCGCACGTGGGTGTCGCGCCACTCGCCCGGGTGCCGGGCGTCGCCGCACCACTCCTCGGCGATGCCCACCCCGCCGGTGAACGCGACCCGGCCGTCCACCACCAGGACCTTGCGGTGACAGCGGTGGTTCTGCTTGAACGGGGACAGCCGCACCGGTCGGCGGAACCAGGAGATCTGCACGCCGGCCCGCTCCATCAGGTCGGTCAGCTCCGGCTCGATCAGCCGGCTGCCGAAGCCGTCCAGCAGCAGCCGCACCCGCACGCCCTGCGCCGCCTTGCGGGCCAGCGCGCGGGCGAACACCCGGGCGATCTCCCCGCGCCAGTAGACGAAGGTCATCAGGTCGACCGTCCGCCGCGCCCCGTCGACGGCCTCCAGCATGGCCGGGAAGATCTCGTCCCCGTTGCGCAGCGGCGTCAGCAGGTTCCCCTCGGTCGCGGCGATGCCGAGCAGTCCTTCCAGGCGGCGGCGCAGCAGCCGGGCGCCCTCCGATGGCGCGGCGGCGGCGATCGGGGCGGCTTCGGGCGCGATCTCGGTGGTCACGGGGCTCCTCCGGACGGGGCGGGCGGCTGTGGTGCGCCTCGGCTACCCCGTTCGCCGGGATCGACGCCTGCCGACCGGACGCCTGCCGACCGGACGCCTGCCGACCGGCCGGAACGGTGCGCGGCGGAGTACGGGGGTGGAGCGCGGGTGGGGGAGCACGGGCCGGGGAGCGCGGGCCGGGGGCGGGGCGTCACGGATCGTCCGGGGATGAAAACGCCGCTCCGGGGGACACGGGTGCCATGACGAGGACTCAGGGGCGCGTGCCGCCGTACGTCGCAGTGGTGGTGGCGGTGCTCGCGCAGGGGACCGCGCTGGTCGCGGCGGGACTACTGGTCACCCACCCACCGGCGGGCTGGTGGGACCCGGGCGAGCGGGGCCTGGTCGGTTGGCTGGCCGCGCACCGCACCCCCGCCCTGACCACGGTCAGCGAGTGGCTCTCGGCGCTCGCCTTCACCCCGGCCGTCGTGGCGGTGACGGCCGCCGTCGCCGCCCTGCTGCTGATCCGGCACCGGTGGCGGGCGGCCGGGTGGCTCGCGGGCGCGGTCGCCCTCCAGGCGACGCTGTTCGTGACCGCCGCGCACCTGGTGGACCGGGCCCGGCCCGACGTCGTCCGGCTGGACGGCGCGCTGCCCACCTCCAGCTTCCCGTCCGGCCACGTCGGCGCGGCCACCGCGCTGTACGGCGGCCTGGGCCTGCTCGCCCTGCGCGGGGTGCGCGGCCGGTGGCGGGTCGTGCTGTGCGCGCTGGCCTGGACGGTACCGGTGCTGGTCGCCGCCAGCCGGCTCTACCGGGGCATGCACCACCCCACCGACGTGCTGTTCGGCGTCCTCAACGGCGCGGCCGCGCTGTGGGTGGTCGCGCACGCGCTGCCCGCCCGGGAACGCCCCGCCCCGGCCGCCCCCGGCACCTCGCCGCGACTGCCCGCCGCCCTGGTCCACAACCCGGTGGCGGTCGACCCCGCCCGGCTGGAGGAACTCTCCGCCGTCCTGGCGGCCCACGGCTACGGGCCGGTCCAGCACCTGCCCGGCGACCCGGACGACTGCGGCCGGGCCGCCGCCGGCCGGGCCCTCGCCGGCGGCGCCCGCCTGGTGGCGGCCTGCGGCGGCGACGGCACGGTCACCGCCTGCGCCGAAGCACTGGCCGGCACCGACGCCGTCCTGGCCGTCGTCCCCTGCGGCACCGGCAACCTGCTGGCCCGCAACCTCGGCCTCCCCACCGACCCCGCGGCCGCGCTGACCGCCGCCCTGACCGGCCGTACCCGCCGGATCGACCTGATGCGCGCCGAGGGCGACGGCCTGCCCGTCCGGGCCGCCGCCGTGATGGCCGGCATCGGCCTGGACGCCGCCGTGATGGCCGACACCGGCCGCGCCCTCAAACGCCGCCTCGGCTGGCCCGCGTACGCGATCGCCGCCACCCGGCACCTGCGCGACCGGCGGTTCCCGCTCACCGTCACCGTGGACGACGCCCCGCCGGTGCGCCGCCAGGTGCGGACGGCCGTGGTCGGCAACGTCGGCACCCTCCAGGGCGGTGTGCGACTGCTGCCCGACGCCGCCCCCGACGACGGCCTGCTCGACCTCGTCCTGGTCCAGCCGCACGGCCCGCGCGGCTGGAGCCGGGCCCTGCTGTCCCTCCTCACCGGAACCCGCCACCGGGGCCCGGCCGCCCCGCTGGAACACTTCCGGGGCCGCCGGATCCAGCTGACCGCGGACCACCCCCACCCGCGCGAGTGCGACGGCGACTCGGTCGGCGACGGCCGGACGCTGACCCTGACCGCCCGCCCGAACGCCCTGCTGGTCCGCGTCCCCGCCACCGCGCAGGACGCACCCGCGGCCCCCACCGGGCCCGCCGCCGCGCAGGACGCGCCCGCCGTCGCGCAGGACGCGCCCGCCGTCGCGCAGGACGCGACCGCCGTCGCGCAGGACGCGACCGCCGGGGCCGGACGGGAGGCGGCCTGATGGGGACCGCCAGCCGGGTCAGGCCCGGCCGCGAGCACCTCGCCGCCGACGAGGCCGTGCACACCCTGCGGCGGGGCGACTGGTGGCCGCTGGTGCGGGACGCCTTCGTGCGCTTCCGCTACGCCGACGGGTTCAGCCACGCCCGCGCCCTGGCCTTCCAGACGGTGCTGGCCCTCGTCCCGTTCGCGATCGCCGCCGTCGGCCTCGCCTCCTCGCTGCACGGCGGTCCGCTCGGACGACTGGTCGCGGGCAGCATCGAACGGATGGTCCCGGCCTCCAGCGCCGACCTGGTGCACGACGTCCTCGACCGCAGCCAGCACAGCGGCGGCACCCTCGCGCTCTGGTTCGGCGCGCTGTTCGCGCTCTCCAACCTGGTCACCGCGATGTCCCAGATCGAGCGCGGCGCCAACCGGATCTACGGGATCGAACGGGACCGCCCCTTCGACCGCAAGTACGGCCGCAGCCTGCTGATGGCGGTCGCCGCGGGGCTGCCGCTGGGGATCGGCTTCCTGGTGCTGGTGGCCGGGCCGCAGGTCACCGCGGCCGCCGACGAGGTGTTCGGGCTGGGCCCGGTCACCGCCGCCGCCTGGACGCTGCTGCGCTGGCCGGTCGGCGTGCTGCTCACCGTCACCTCGGTCGCCGTGATCTTCCGCCGGGCCCCCCGCCGGCACCAGCCCGGCTACGGCTGGCTGGCCTTCGGCGCGGGCGTCCACCTGGTGCTCTGGCTGGCCTCGACCTGGCTGCTCACCCTCTACCTGCGGCTGAGCGGTTCCTTCGACGCCGTCTACGGCCCGCTCAGCGCGGTGTTCTCGCTGCTGGTGTGGGCGTACCTGACGGCGATCTCGCTCTTCCTCGGCCTGTCCTTCGCCGCCCAACTGGAGGCCGACCGGGCCGGGCGCCCCGGCCCGGTGCTGCCCGACCCGCTGGCCACCGAGGAGACCGGAACCGGCTGGCCCGCGGCCGACCAGCCGTCCGGCACCGACCAGCCCTCAGACACCGACCTGCCCGCCATCGACTCCGGGCCGGCGCCCGGGCGCGAACCGTCGCCCCGCGTCCCGGCCCCGGGAAGGACGGAGCCGTGATCCGCCGCCCCGCCCCGCGCCGTCCCTCGCCGCGCACCACCCGCCTGCGCACCGCCGACCTGCACCTGGGCGAGCGGCTGCTGGCCTCCGTCGCCGCGTTCGCGCTGGCCGCGGTGCCCGCCGCGCTGCTGCTGGTGCTGATCGAGGCCAACTGGCCGCCGCTGCACCGGCTCGACGCGGGGGCGGCGCACCGCCTGCACACCACGGTGCGCGAGCACCCCGCCGTCCTCTCGGCGCTGCGCACCCTCACCGACGTGGTGTGGGGCCCGTCGACGATGCGGCTGCTGGTCGCCGCGGCCGTCGGCTGGCTGCTGTGGCGGCGCGCCTGGCGGCTGGCGGTGTGGGCCGCCGCGACCGTGACCGCCTCCGGGCTGATCGGCTGGGCGGTCAAGGCCGCCGTCGCCCGGGCCCGGCCCGCGCTGCCCGACCCGGTGGCGCACGCCCCGGGGTTCTCGTTCCCGTCCGGGCACGCGATGACGGCGGCGACCTGCTGCACCGTGCTGCTACTGGTGTTCTCCCCGGCGCTGCGCCCGCCGTGGCGCCGGGCGGCCCGGGCGCTGGCCGTGCTGAGCGTGCTGGGGGTGGGGTTCACCCGGGTCGCGCTCGGTGTGCACTGGGCCAGCGACGTGCTGGGCGGGTGGCTGCTCGGCCTGGCCCTGGTCGCCGCCACCGCCTGGGCGTTCGAGGGCTGGCGGCGGGAGACCGGCCGCCCCGTCCCGCCGCCGCTGGCCGAGGGCCTGGAGCCCGAACTCGCCCCGGACGGCCCGCCCCGGCCCGAGGGGTGAGGCGCCCCCCGGGCGGGTCAGGGCCGGTGCAGCGCGCTGACCGCGGCGTCCACGGTGTCGTGGCAGGGCAGCAGCCGGTCCACGCCGGTCATGGCGAGCAGCCGGCCGACGTCGGGGGTGGGAGCGACCAGGGCCAGCGCGGTGCCGGCGCCCTGGGTGCGGCGGAAGGCGAAGAGCAGTTCGGCCACGCCGAGCGAGTCGCAGAAGCTCAGCCGCGCGAGGTCCAGCACCAGCGGCAGGGCCTCGGCGGTGCGTTCCACGGCGCGGTGCAGGCGTGGCGCGGTGTGGTAGTCGAGTTCGCCCGCGAGCACGACGACGGTCGCCCCCACGGGATGGGTGCGGACCTCGATGGTCAGGGCGTAATCGGGCACGGGGCTCCGTACGGTGCAGGGTGGGTGGGACTGCGGGCGGGTCTGTGCGGGGCGGGGTGCGGCGGGGGTCAGTGGAGCCGGGCGAGCAGCAGCGCGACGTCGTCGGTCTGCGCCCGGGCGAACGAGGAGAGCAGCAGGTCGGCCGCCGGGTCCAGCTCCGGCGGGGCCCCGGCGAAGGCGTCCCGCAGCGCGTTCAGGCCGCTCTGCAGGTGCTCGCCGGGCACCTCGATCAGGCCGTCGGTGACCAGCAGCAGGGTGCTGCCCGGCGCCACGGCGTGGTCGACCGGCGGTGGCTGCGGCACGTTCAGGCCGAGCAGGATGCCGTGCTCGGTCAGGTAGCGGGCCGAGCCGTCCGGCAGCCGCAGCAGCGGCGGCAGGTGGCCGGCGTTGGCGACCCGGACGCTGCGGCGGTCGGGGGCGATCAGCACCAGGCAGACCGTCACGGTCAGGCCGGGGCGCAGCCGGGCCAGCAGCGCGTCCAGCCGGTGCAGCAGGGTCTGCGGGTCGTGGCCCTCGATGGCGTAGGCGCGCAGCGCGTGGCGCAGCTCGCCCATCGCCATCGCGGCCTCCAGGGAGTGCCCGGCCACGTCGCCGATGGCCAGCAGCAGTCCGGCGGGGGTGTCGATGGCCTCGTAGAAGTCGCCGCCGATCTCGCTGCGGGCGGAGGCCGGCTCGTAGCGGACGGCGAGGTCGACGCCGGGGACGGCGGGCAGCCGGCTGGGCAGGAAGCTGCGCTGCAGGGTGAGCGCGAGGGCGTGCTCCTCGGCCTGGCTGCGCTGGGCCTCCAGGGCGAGCGCGCCGGCCTGGGTGAGCTGGGGGAGCAGGCCGCGCTCGTCTGGGGCGGCGACCGCGTCCCGGTCGACGACCACGGCGAGCAGCGGCCGGCCGGGCTTGGTGCGGGCCGCCACCAGGGCGACCGGCCCGGTCGGCAGGCCCGCGCCGTCCAGCCCGTGGCCGGCCAGGACGTCCTGCCACTCCCCGGCCTCCAGCAGGGTGGTGTCGGTACCGGTGGCGTCGCCCAGGGTGTGGTGGGCGATGACGTCGAGCAGCACGGGCGGGGCCTGGAGCAGCCGCACCGCCGGGCCGCCCGGCGGGTCCGGGTCGTGGTGCGCCAGGTGCAGGGCGTCGCGGTCCGGGCCGAGGGCGATCGCGGTGGCCCGGGCGGCGCCGAGCCGGACCGCGCCGAGCACGGCCGAGGTGACCAGGGCGTCGGTGTCGGCGGCGCCGTACAGGTCGAGCGTGCTGCGGTGCAGGGCGGCGACCCGGGCGGCCAGCCGTTCGGCGCGCCGGCGGGCCCGGGTGTAGCGCAGCACCGCGGTGACGGTGGCCTGGAGCTCCGCCGGGTCGATCGGCTCGGTCAGGTAGGCGTCGGCGCCCCGGTGCAGGCCCTGAGTGCGGTCGCTGGCCCCGATCGCGGTGGCGGAGATGTGGACCACCGGCAGGGCGGCGGTGCGCGGCTCCTCCTTGATCCGCTCGCACACCTCGAAGCCGGTCATGTCGGGCAGGCTGATGTCCACCACGGCGAGCTCGGGCAGTTCGGCGGTGGGGGTGCGCTCCAGCAGGGCGAGGGCCTGGGTGCCGTCGACCGCCTCGACGACGGTGTGCCCGGAGCGGCGCAGCCAGCTGCCCACCACGTACCGGGTGGCGTCGTTGTCGTCGAGCACCAGGACGGTGGCGGGCCCGGCGTCGAGGCCGTTCACGACCCCTCCTCGGGGGACGGCGGCCGCCGCGGCGCGGCGGGGCGGGGGGCGGACAGGGCGGCGGCGATCCGGCCTGCGCTCAGGCCGGACTTGGGCAGCACGGCGCGGGCGTGCGACAGGCGGGCCCGGTCGGCGGCGGTCAGCGAGGCGGAGGTGAGGATGACGACCGGGATCTGCCGCAGCGCCGGGTCGGCCCGCAGGTCGGCGAGGATCCGGTCGCCGTCCACGTCCCCCAGGTGCAGGTCGAGGACGATCCCGTCCGGCCGGGTGTCGCGGACGGCGGCCAGCGCGGCCGCGCCGTCGTGGACCTCCACCACCCGCTCGGCGATCTCGTGCAGCAGCGGGCGCAGCACGTCCCGGAACACCGGGTCGTCGTCGACCGCGACCAGCACGCCCCGCCGGGCGCCGGCCGGCGGGGCCGGGCGGGCGGGCAGCCGGACGGTGAGCGCGCTGCCCCGCCCGGGGGCGCTGTCCAGGCGCAGCGTGCCGCCGAGGATCTCGGTCAGCCGGCGGGCGTACGGCAGGCCCAGGCCGGTGCCGCGGCGCCCCCGCTGGTGCGCGCCCTTCACCTGGTAGAACTCCTCGAAGACCCGTTCGTGCTGGTCGGCCGGTATGCCCACGCCGGTGTCGGTGACGGTCAGCACCAGGAACGGGCCGCCGTCCCGGTCCGCCTCGATCGCGGCGGTCAGCTCCACCGACCCGTGCTCGGTGAACTTCAGCGCGTTGGACAGCAGGTTGCGCAGGATCCGCACCAGCATCGTCTCGTCGCCGATCAGCGGCTCCGGCAGCTCGGGCGCCGGGCCGATCCGCAGCGCGACGCCGGGGCGGGCCAGGCCGCGCAGGGTGCCGTCCAGGTGGGCGAGGACGGCGCGCAGGTCCAGCGGCGCCCACAGCGGGTCGAGGGTGCCGGACTCCGCCTTGGCGACGTCCAGCAGCTCGTCCACCAGGGCCAGCAGGGTGCGGCCGGAGTCCGCGATCAGGGACAGCTGCCGGCAGCGCTCCTCCGGCGGGGCTTCGGTGTCGGCGCGCAGCAGCTCGGCCAGGCCCACCACCGCGTTGACGGGGGTGCGCAGCTCGTGGCTGACGTTCGCCCAGAACCGGCTCTTGGCCTCGCTGGCCTCGCGCAGCTGCTGCGACTTCTCGTCGAGCTCGGCGTACAGCGCGACCACGCCCCGGTTGGTCTCCTCCAGCTCCTCCGACAGCTCCGAGTACAGCGCCAGGACGCCCCGGTTGGTCTCCTCCAGCTCGCTGTTCAGGCGGCGCAGCTCCTCGCGCTGGGCGCGGGTGTGCTCCAGCGCGGCGATCAGGTCGCGGGTCTGCGCCCGGGAGTCCTCCAGGGCGCTGCCGTCGGTGTGCGCGCCGAGCAGGTCGCAGGCCCGCCCGACCAGCTCGGGGTCGGGGTCGGGGCCGTGGCCGAGCCGCTGCTCGACCCGGACCAGGCCGTCCCCGCCGCCGTGCTCGTGGTGGGTGGACAGCAGCCGGGCGGACGCCTCCAGCGCCTCGGCGGGCAGCCGGTGGCCGCCCCGCCAGGCCAGGGTCACCCGCAGGCCGGCCGGCGGCCCCGGCAGCAGGTCGAACGCGGCGGTGAGCCGGCCCGCCCCGAGCAGGCCGCGGCCCAGCTCGCTCAGCGCGGTGGCCAGCCGGACGGCGTCCTGCCCGTCCGCGCCGAGCAGGTCGGCGACGGCGCGGGCGCTGCGGCGCAGCGCGAAGGTGTCCTGGACGGTGACCACGGCGGTGGTGCCCAGGTGCACGGCCGGGGAGTCGGGCCCGGGCCCGCTCGGCGCGTTCACCAGGCCCCCTTCGCGACCACCACGCCGGCGTCGTCCCGGCGCACCCCCGCCTCGCGCAGCAGCAGCGCGGCGGCGGTCACCGGCAGGTGGGAGAACAGGCCGGGCACGTCGGAGGCCCGCCAGCGGTCGGTCAGCCCGTCCGAGTGCAGCACCACCGCGCTGCCGGGCGGCAGCTCCTGCCGGACGGGGTGCGGCGCGGGCAGCTGGTGGCCGACGATGCCGGGGGAGGAGGGCAGCGAACGCCGGACCCCGGTGGCGGTGTCCACCACGAAGGCGCTGACGTTGCCGACCCCGCAGAAGGTCAGCCGGGCGGCGGCGGGCTCGACCAGGGCGACGGCGACCGCCCCGCCGCGCCCGGTGCGCAGCGCCCGGTGCAGGTCGGCCAGCACCTCCTCGGGCCGCTGCCCGGAAGCGCGGTGGAAGGCGGCGACGGCCTCCGAGGCGGCCCGGGCGGCGAGCGGGCCGTGGCCCAGGCCGTCGCAGAACATCAGCAGGAAGGCGCCGGCCGTCCCGCCGGGCTCCGTCCCGGGGGCGGCGGGCGTCCGGGGCGCGCGGTCGGTCGGCACCGGGCGGTCGGTCGGCGTCGAGCGGTTGGTCAGCACCGACCAGTCCAGCCGGGCGGCGGCCGCCCGGGGCGCGGCCGGGGCGGGGGCCGGCCGCGGCCCGACCGGGCGCACCGCCCAGGCGTCGCCGCACAGCTCCTGCCCGCTCATCGGCCGGGTCAGCCCGGCCGCGACCGGCTCGCCCGCCGCGGCGGCCGCCCGGCCGGCCGGGGTGCGCATCCAGAACCGGGCGGCCAGCACGGTGCCCCGGCCGGGCAGCGAGTGCAGGTCGAAGGCGTCGGCGAGACGGGCGATCGCGCCCAGGCCGATGCCCAGGGTCGGGCCGGAGGAGTAGCCGTCGGCGAGCGCGGCGGGGACGTCCGCCATCCCCGGCCCGCTGTCGACGGTGAGGAACTCCAGCGCCGCCTCGGTGTCGGTGCGCACCACGCGCAGCACCATCGCCCCGTCGACGGCGTGCCGGCGCAGGTTGGTGGCGGCCTCGCTGACGGCGAGCGCCACCTCGGCGGCCCGCTCGGGCAGCAGGCCGATCCGGTGGGCGAGCTGCCGGGCCGCGCTGCGGGCGGCGGCGGGCAGCGAGTCGGAGTGCCGGAACCACGCGGTGTCCTCGCACTCCGCCAGGGCGGGGGTCACCGGGCCCACTTGGTCACCGAGACCTTCGTCCCGGAGCCGGGTTCGCTGTGCAGGGCGAACTCGTCCACCAGCCGGCGGGCCCCGCTCAGGCCCAGGCCCATGCCGCTGCCGGAGGTCCAGCCGTCGGTCAGGGCGAGGTCCAGGTCGGGGATGCCGGGGCCGTTGTCCTCGAACACGGCGTGCACGCCCACCCGGGCGCCGTTGCGGACGGTGGCGCAGCGCATCCGCCCGCCGCCGCCGTACACCAGCGTGTTGCGGGCCAGTTCGCTGGCCGCGGTCACCAGCTTCGTCTGGTCGACCAGCGACAGCCCGCACTGCTGGGCGTACGTCCGGACGGTCTGTCTGGCCCGCACCACGTCGTCGTTGGAGCCGATCGGCACGGTCTGCTCGTCCTCGACCGCCCTGGGGCCGGTCACGGGCGGCCCGTACGCACGGTACGGTCCCGTTCCAGTAGCGCCAGACCCTTCTCCAGGGTGAGCGCGGTGCGCACCCCGCCGAGCGAGAGGCCCAGTTCGACCAGGGTGATCGCCACCGCCGGGCGCATGCCGACCACCACGGTCTCGGCGTCCAGCATGCGCGAGATCGCGGCGGTGTTGGCGAGCATCCGGCCGACGAAGGAGTCGACGATCTCCAGGGCCGTGATGTCGATGACCACGCCGGTCGCGCCGGTGGAGACGATCCGTTCGGCCAGGTCGTCCTGCAGGTCCAGGACGATCTGGTCCTCCAGGTCGACCTGGATGGAGACCAGCAGGACCTGGCCGAGCTTCAGGACGGGGACGCGCTCGCTCACCGGGTGCCGCCCGCGGGGGCCTGGGCGCCGCTGAGGTGCAGCACGTGGCGCAGCGCGTCCTGCAGGGTCGCCTTGGTGACGATGTCGCCGAACTGCACGCCGAGCGCGACCAGGGTCTGCGCGATCTGCGGACGGATGCCGGAGATGGTGCACTCCGCGCCCATCAGCCGGGCCGCGACCACGGTCTTCAGCAGGTGCTGGGCGACCTCGGTGTCCACGGCGGGCACGCCGGTGATGTCGATGATGGCGTGCTCGGACTCGGTGTCCACCAGGCTCTGCAGCAGCTTCTCCATCACCACCTGGGTGCGCGCCGAGTCCAGCGTGCCGACCAGCGGCACCGCCACCACGCCCTCCCACAGCTTGACCACCGGCGTGGACAGTTCGAGCAGCTGCTCGGCCTGGGCGCTGATGATCTCCTCCCGGGTGCGGGCGTACGTCTCGATGGTGAACATGCCCAGCGCGTCCAGCAGCCGGGTCAGCTGGAGGTAGGCCGTGACGTCCTCGGCCGTGCTCTCCGAGGTGGGCTCCAGCACGTCCTTGCAGGCGAAGACGCTGACGGCGGTCTCGGTCGGCGTGAAGCCGTGCCGGGCCCGGCTCCGGGAGAGCTCCACCAGCAGGGCGCGCACCTCCGAGTACCCCTCGCCCTGCCACTCCAGCCCCTCCTTGCCCAGGGCCTGCACCAGGGCCTGGTACAGCTCCGAGAGCTCGCGCTCCAGCTCCGCCCGGCTGATCCGGCCGCCGAGGGTCGCCGCCACGGCCGACACCCACTGCTCCTGCACCGCATCGTCCCGGGTCAGCAGCTCAACGAGCCGTTCGGACGCACGCTCCACCGCCATCAGGCGTTCTCCTCGCTCCATAGGCCCCCGTGGTCGGGGGGACCCGGCCGTCACACGACGGCGCGCGGCAGCCCGGACCGGTCGGTCGGGTCGCCGCGCGGCGTCTGCCCCGGTCGCCGCGAGGTATGCAGCGGCGGCCGGAAAATCTCCGATCTTTTTTTCCGCAGGGGTTCCGCCGCAGGTCAGCGCGGGTCGGAGTGTTCGGCCCGGAACATCCAGGCGTGCTTCTCCAGCGCCGCGGACACCGTGATCAGCAGGTCCTGGGTGACGGGGTCGGCCTCGCCGGTCTTCGCGATCCGCTCGCGCATCCGGGCGGTCACGGCCGCGAGCGCGTCCACCAGCCGCTCCACGACGGCGGTGTCCGCCTGCCAGCCGGCCGGCATCGCGGGCAGGCCGCCGGCCGCGACGGTGGAGGCCCGCCCGTCCGGGCTGACCCCGATCGCCGCCGCCCGCTCCGCCACCTGGTCGGCGAAGTCGCGGGCGGTGGCCACCACCTCGTCCAACTGCAGGTGGACCGAGCGGAACCGGGGGCCGTACAGGTTCCAGTGGGCCTGCTTGCCGATCAACGACAGGTCCACGAGATCGACCAGGGCGCCCTGGAGCGCCTCCCCGGCCGTGTCGCGGTCGTGCTCGGCCAGCGGGCTGCCGGTGGCGATGTCCATCGTCTGTCCTCTCCGGGTCGGGGGTCGGCCAGCGAACGCCGGCCGCCACCTCGGCTGCCCGCCGGGGCCGAACGGAAACCCCCTCCGGGCCGCGGATAACGGTTTCGCATCGTTCGCGTGGATCTTGCCGGCCCGGGTAACCGCGTCGGCGCCGCCACCGGTCGCCCGGGCGCTCCCGCAGCACGCCACCGGCGCACCACCACGAACAGGAATGGGGACCAGCATGCCCGTCGCCGTGTCCAGGCCGATCTCCGTCACCCTCCCGGAGAGCCCCTACCCCCACATCCCGCTCACCGGGGAGCTGCGCTTCGACTCCGCCCTGCCCTACGGCGTCGGACTCGCCTTCCCGCCGCGCCGGCCCGGCGACGACGAACTCGTCTGGTGGTTCGGCCGCGACCTGCTCGCCGAGGGCCGCCGCGCCCCGGCCGGCGAGGGGGACGTCCTGGTCGCCCCCGGCGTGGGCGGCCGGGTCCTGGTCACCCTCGGCAGCCGCACCGACCGCGCCGTGATCAGCGTCCCCGCCGAGCCGGTCGCCGAGTTCCTCGCCGACACCTTCGCCGAGGTGCCCCCCGGCACCGAGTCCGCCCACCTCGACCTCGACCCCGGCCTCGCCCGCCTGCTGGCCTGAGCCCACCCGACCCCGGCGGCCCGGCACGACCGGCCCCGGGGATCCCGCACGGCCTGCCCCGGAGGACGGGCTTCGGGTGCTCTGCCTCGGACGACGGGCGCCGGACGACCAGCCCCGACGACCGGCCTCGGCGACCAGCCCCGACGACCGGTCCGGACGGCCGGCCTCAGCCGGTCAGGACGACGCGGATCCGCTTGCCGCCGCCGGGCAGCGGCTGGATCTCCCAGCCGGCGGCGACCAGCTGGATCAGGGGCCAGCCCCGGCCGCCCAGCCGGGTGGGGTCCTGGAGGTTCGCCCGGTCGCCCTGCGGGTGCGCGTCGCTGGCGTCCTCCACGTCGACGGTCAGCACGCTGCCGCCCTCGCTCGCCCGGGCCGCGAACCCGGTCACCCCGCCGGCGTGCCGGATCGCGTTGGTGACCAGCTCGGTGACGGCCAGGCAGGCGTCGCCGAGCAGCCGCCCCCCGGCCGCGGAGTGCCCGGCGAGCGCCTCGGTGACGGCGGCCCGGGCATCGGCCGCGGTGCACACCCCCGGGCCCGCCCCGGCACGGGGCCGGCCACCGCTCGGAGGGCGGCGCCGGATCGGGTCGGTCTCGGCGCGGGACATCGGGCGACCTCGAATCGGACGGGACGGGAACGGTGCTTGGGACGCCCGGCGGCCGGACGGCGTGCGGGTCACGCCCGGGGGGAGCGCGGCGGACGCAGCGCGGACGGGTCGGGCGCGCAGCGCGCCGCGGCGTCCGCGTCCGCCGCGATGTGCAGGTACCCGGTGGCGGACGCCAGGTCGAGCAGCCGGCGCACCGGCTCCCGCAGCGGCCCGGCCAGGACGAGCCGCCCGCCGGCCTCCGCCATCCGGCGGTGCGCCTCCAGCAGACCTTGCAGCACCGAGGAGTCGGCGAAGGTGACCTCGGCGAAGTCCACCACCAGCAGCCGGGGCGGCCGGTCGAGCGCAGCGGCCAGCCGCCGCACGAAGTCCTGGGCGTCCTCCCAGTCCAACTCGCCCCGCGCCCGCACCGTCTCGACCCCCACCGGAGCCGCCCCGGCCGCGCCGGGCGTGTGATCGGTCATGCCCGGCATGGTAGTCGCCCCCCACTCCCGGCCCCCGCCCGCCTCCGGCTCTGCCCGGCCCCGCCCGGCCTGTCCTGCCCCTGATCGGCTCGTTCTGCCCGTCCCGGGCCGGCTCCGTCCCGGGCCGCCTCCGTCCCGGGCCGCCTCCGTCCCCGGGGGCCGTCCGTCGGCTGTGTTCCCGGGCCGCCGCGCGGTCGGGGCTCGGGCTTCGAGCGGGCGGCGGTAGCATGGCGGTTCGGGTGCGGCCCGCCGGATCCGTCCGTACGGTCCGGCAGTTCGCGCCAAACCCGCCGGTCGCGGTGGGCCTCCGGGCCCGGGGCGGTCGGTGGAAACCGGACTGCGAGGTGAGGGCCCGTCAGGGCCCGGACGATGGCATTTTCGACATCCCCCACCACGGCCACCGGCGGGGAGTCGCTCGCGGCTTCCCCCTACCCGGTGGCGGTGCTCGGCCCCGACGGCGAGCTGCTGCACGCCAGCCACAGTGCCCGCCGCCTGCTGACCGGCCCGGGCGGTGGCCCCGCCGGGGTGCCGCACTGGCTGCGCCGCGCCCACCTGGGCCTCCCGGCCGCGGGCGCCCGCCCGGGCACCGTCCGGTACACCGATCCGGTCGCGGGCCCCGTCGAGGCGCACCCCTCGCCCCGGCCCGACGGCAGCACCGTGTGGTGGTTCGTCCTCCCGGACGGCTGCGCGGGCCTGCTGCCCGGGCCGGCCGGCGGCGGTCCCTGCGACTGGGAGCTGCTGACCCGGCTGTCCGGCCTGCTGCTGTCCTCGCTGAACGTCGACCGGATCCTGGAGACGGCCGCCCGGCAGGCGGCGCTGCACCTGGCGGACGCCGCCGTGCTGCTCGCCCCCGGTGCCGGGCGGACCCTGCACCTGGTGACCTGCCTGCGCGGCGGCGACCCCGTGCACGTCCAGCTGCGGGCCGACCCGGCGGAGGTGCCCGGTCTGGCCGAGGCGCTCCAGGGCTTCCCGCCGGTGCCCTCGCGCTGGATCGACCCGGGTGCCGTCCCGCGCTGGCTGGTGCCCGCCGGTCTCGACCGGGGCGGCCCGGTCCTGGTCACCCCGCTGCCCGGGCACGGCGTCCCCGCCGGGGCGCTGGTGCTGCTGCGCGCGCCGGGCGGCGGACCGTTCGGCTCCGAGGAGGAGGTCTTCGCCCGGCTGTTCGCGGCCCGGGCCGGCGCGGCCGTGTCCGCCGCCGTCATGTACTCCGAGCAGGCCGCCGTCACCGACCTGCTGATGCGCGAACTGCTCCCGCCCCGGCTCGAACACCTCAGCGGGGTGGACTTCGCGGGCGGCTACCGGGCCTCCGTCGACCGCGACCGGATCGGCGGCGACTTCTACGACGTCCACCCCGCCGCCGACCCGGACGGCGAGACCCTCGCGCTGCTCGGCGACGTCAGCGGCAAGGGCCTGGAGGCCGCCGTGATGACCGGCAAGGTCCGCAACACGCTGCACGCGCTGCTCCCTCTGGCCGACGACCACGGGCGGGTCCTCAACCTGCTCAACCGGGCCCTGCTGACCTCCCACCACACCCGCTTCGCCAGCCTGGTGCTGGCCTCGGTGCGCCGCGAGGGGGAGCGGGTGCGGGTCCGGCTGTCGGCCGCCGGGCACCCCGCGCCGATAGTGGTCCGGGCGGACGGCCGGGTCACCGAGTCCACCACCCTCGGCAGCATCGTCGGCGTCCTGCCGGAGGTGGTCACCCGCACCGACACCGTCCTCCTCGAACCCGGCGAGGCGTGCGTCCTCTACAGCGACGGCATCACCGAGGCCAAGGGCGGCCCCACCGGCCGCGAGCAGTTCGGCGAGCACCGCCTGCGCCAGGCGCTCGCGCAGTGCGCGGGCATGCCCGCCGAGGCGATCGTGGAGCGGGTCCAGATGCTCACCGCGCAGTGGCTGCGCGAGGGCCGGCACGACGACATGGCGGTCATGGTCATCGCCGCGCCCCCGCGCGGCCACCTGGCCGTGACCGGCGGACGACAGGGAAACGCGGCATGAACACCGACGCACCGACCACCACCCTCCGGCCCGCCCCGGACGCCCCGGCCCCGGCCCGGGTGCCGGCCCCGGCCCCGCCTCCGGCCGCCCCGGCCGCACCTCCGGCAGCCCCGGCCGCACCCCCGGCCGCCCCGGCCCCGCCCGGGCCCGACCTCACCGAGCGGCTCTGGGAGGCCGTCACCGGCGGCGACCAGGTCCGGGCCGCCGCGCTCGCGGTGGGAGCGCTGGAGGCCGGGCTGCACCCGGAGGCGCTACTGCTCGACGTGATCGGGGCGCTCCAGGCGCGGATCGGGCGGGAGTGGGCGGCCGACCGGATCACGGTGATCCAGGAGCACGCCGCCACCGCCGTCAACGAGCGGGTGGTGGCCCTGGTGACCGGCCACCCGGCGTTCGCCGCCGCGGCCCACCCGCCGGAGCGCGGGCGGGTCGCGGTGGCCTGCGTGGACGGCGAGTGGCACGCCTTCCCCGCCCGGCTGCTGGCCGAGGTGCTGGTGCTGCGCGGCTGGCGGGTCGACTACCTCGGCGCCCAGTGCCCCACCCCCCACCTGATCGCGCACCTGCACCGCACCGCCCCCGACGCGCTGGCGCTGTCCGCCTCGCTGTCCACCCGGCTGCCCGCCGCGCACGCCGCGGTCAGCGCCGCCCAGGCGGCCGGCGTGCCGGTGATCGCCGGTGGCGCCGCGTTCGGTCCGGACGGCCGGCACGCCCGGCTGCTCGGGGCCGACGCCTGGGCCCCGGACGCCCGGGCCGCGGCCGAGCGGCTGGCCCGGGGGCTGCCGCTGCCCGCCTCCCCGCACCAGCCCGTCGACGACATCCCGCACCTCGCCGACCAGGAGTACACCCTGGTCACCCGGAGCTCCCGGGAGCTGGTGGGCGCCGTGATGGCCGCCCTGGAGCGCGCGCACCCCGCCGTCCGCTCCTACACCCCGCTCCAGCGCGAGCACACCCTCGACGACCTGGCCCACATCGTGGAGTACCTGGCGGTCGCCCTCTACACGGGGGACCCGGAGCTGTTCACCGGGTTCGCCGACTGGACCAGGGAGGTCCTGCTCGCCCGCGGCGTCCCGGACGCGCTGCTCGCCGCCGCGCTGACCGTGCTGCGCGAGCAGCTGCGCGACCTGCCGCGCAGCGTCGCCGTCCTGGACGCCGCGCTGCGGACGGGAGCGGCCGCGTGACCACCCGCCCCGCGCCGCCGCCCCGGACCGTCACCGTCCCGGTGGAGGGCGAACTCGACCACGAGAGCTGCGAGGGCCTCGTCCGGGAGGTCACCCTCCACCTGGCCGCCCGCCCGCCGGTCGACATGGTCCGGGTGGACTGCGCCGGGATGACGCTGTGCGACTCGATGGGCCTGTCCGCGCTGCTCCAGGTCCGCCGGGACGTCGACGCCGCCGGCCGCCGGCTGCGGCTCGACCACCGCCCCGCCCACCTGGACCGCCTGCTGCACCTCACCGGCACCGCCGAGTACCTGCTCGCCGACCGCCCGGACTGAGACCGGCCCGCCGCCCGGACTGAGACCGGCCCGCCCGGAACGGGACCGGCCCGCCCCCGGGGTCCGCCACCCGGGGGAACGGGCGGTTTCGGACGGTTGCGCCCGTTTCCGATCCGCCGGCCGGGGCAGCCGACGGCCATGGACCGACGACACCACCCCAGGTGGGACAACACCCTCCCGCTGCTGGCGCGCGGCTACGCGTGGCTCCCCGACCTGCGCCGCCGCCACCCCGGCCCGGTCGTGCGGACCAGGCTGGCGGGCCGGCCCGCGGTCGCCCTGCACGGACCGGACGCCGTCCGGTTCTTCTACGACGAGCGGCACGTCGAGCGGGCGGGCGCGCTGCCCGAGCCGGTGCGGAGCACGCTCTTCGGGCACGGCGCCGTGCACTCGCTGGACGGCCCGGTGCACCGGTTGCGCAAGGCGATGTTCCTCTCGCTGCTGGCCGACCCGGTCCGGGTCCGGGCCCTGGTCGACGAGGTCGGCGCGGCCTGGGAGGCCGCGGTGCAGGACTGGGCCGGGCGGCCCCGGGTGGTGCTGCTGGACGAGGCGGCGCGGGTCCTCGCCGCGGGCGCCTGCCGGTGGGCCGGCCTGCCGCCGCCCGAGGACGGCACGGGCCCGCTCGCCGCCGACCTGGTCGCCATGGTCGACGGCTTCGCCACCCCGGGCCCGCGGCACTGGCGCGGACGGCTGGCCCGCCGCCGCCGGGAGGCGTGGATCGCCGGGGTGGTCGAGGGCGTCCGGGACGGCAGCGCGCCGCTCCCGGCCGGCTGCCCGGTCGAGCGGGTGGCGCTGCACCGGGACGCGGACGGCGAACTGCTGGAGCCCCGGGTCGCCGCCGTCGAGGTGCTCAACCTGATCCGCCCCACCGTCGCGGTCTGCTGGTTCGTCGCGTTCGCCGCCCACGCCGCGTACCGCTGGCCGCGGACCCGCGAGGCGCTCGCCACCGGCGACCCGGACTACGCGCGGGCGTTCGCCCAGGAGGTCCGCCGCTTCTACCCGTTCGCCCCGTTCGTCGGCGGCCGGGCCGCCGCCGACCTGACCCACCGGGGCGAGCCGATCGCCGCCGGCACCACGGTGCTGCTCGACCTGTACGGGCAGAACCACGACCCGGAGCTGTGGCCCGACCCGTACGCCTTCCGCCCCGAACGGTTCCTCGAACGGCCGGAGGACGTCGAGCAGTTGGTCCCGCAGGGCGGCGGCGACCCGGGGCGCGGGCACCGCTGCCCGGGTGAGGCCGCGGTGGTCGGGCTGCTGGAGGACCTGTCGGTGCGGCTGGCCCGGCTGGAGTACGTGCTGCCCGCCCAGGACCTCTCCATCCCGCTCGGGCGGATGATCGCCCGGCCGCGCAGCGGCTTCGTGATCGAGGCGGTCCGGGCCTGATGGGCGCGCACGAGCACGAGGAGGCGCGGGTGTCGCCGCAGGAGCACGACGGGCACCGCGGCCGGGCCGGGAGCACCGCCGCCCCGGCCGGGCCGCAGGACGTCCCGGCCCGCGGCTGGCTCGCGGTGCTCCGGCGCACCGCGAAGGAGTTCCTGGACGACGAACTGCCGGACCGGGCGGCCGCACTGACCTACTACGGAGTGCTGGCGGTCTTCCCGGCGCTGCTGGTGCTGGTCTCCGGGCTCGGGCTGCTCGGGCGCTCCGCGACCGACACCGTCCTCGACAACCTGCGGCAGCTCGCCCCCGGCCCGGCCCAGGACGTCCTGCGCACCGCGGTCGAACAGCTGCAGGGCGGGCGCGGCGCCAGCGGGGTGCTGGCCGTGGTCGGCCTGCTGGGCGCGCTCTGGTCGGCCTCCGGCTACGTGGCCGCGTTCATCCGGGCCGCCAACGCGGTCTACGACATCCGGGAGGGCCGCCCGGTGTGGAAGATCACCCCGCTGCGGGTCGGCCTGACCCTGCTGATGATGGTGCTGCTGCTGGCCAGCGCCGTGATCGTGGTCTTCACCGGCCCGGTCGCCCAGCGCGCCGGGGACGTCCTCGGGCTGGGCGCCACCGCCGTGACGGTCTGGTCGGTCGCCAAGTGGCCGGTCCTGGTGCTGCTGGTCTGCGTCATGATCGCGCTGCTGTACTGGGCGGCCCCCAACGTGCGCGGCCGCGGCTGGCGCTGGATCTCCCCGGGCAGCCTGCTGGCCGTCCTGCTCTGGCTGGCCCTCTCCGGCGGGTTCGCCGCGTACGTCGCCAACTTCGGCTCCTACAACCGCACCTACGGCACCCTCGCCGGGGTGATCGTCTTTCTGGTGTGGCTGTGGCTGTCCAACCTCGCCATCCTGCTCGGCCTGGAGTTCGACGCCGAACTCGCCCGCGAGCGGGCCGTCGAGGGCGGACTGCCGCCCGACGAGGAGCCGTACGTGCCGCCGCGCGACACCCGCAAGTGGCCCGAGGGGGAGACGGCCCCCGACATCGAGACGAACCGAGACGAGGAGACGTGATGACCGAGTACGGGTTCTTCCTCTCCTGCGAGGAGTTCACCCCGCAGGAACTGATCCGCCAGGCCGAACGGGCCCGGGAGGCCGGGTTCACCCGGCTCGCCATCTCCGACCACTTCCACCCGTGGAACGAGGCGCAGGGCAACAGCGCCTTCGTCTGGTCGGTGATCGGCGCGCTCTCGCAGGCCGTCGACCTGCCCGTCACCACCCTGGTGACCTGCCCCACCGTCCGGCTGCACCCGGCGGTCACCGCCCAGGCGGCGGCCACCTCCAGCGTCCTGCTGGACGGGCGGTTCGCCCTCGGCGTCGGCACCGGCGAGGCGCTCAACGAGCACGTCCTCGGCGACCGCTGGCCCTCCTTCGAGGAGCGCGCCGAGATGCTGGAGGAGGCCGTCGGGGTGATGCGCGAACTGTTCACCGGCCGCCAGGTCAGCCACCGCGGCCCGCACTACACCGTCGACAACGCCCGCCTGTACACCGCGCCGCGCGGCCCGCTGCCGATCCTGGTCTCCGGGTTCGGCCCCAAGGCCGCCGCCACCGCCGCCCGGATCGGCGAGGGCTTCGTCACCATGCAGCCCGACGCCGACCTGGTCGCCGCCTTCCGCGACGCGGGCGGCACCGGCAAGGTCGTCGGCGGCCTGAAGGTCTGCTGGAGCGCCGACCGGGACGCGGCGATCGACGAGGTGCACCGCCGCTGGCCCACCGAACTGCTCCCCGGCGAACTCGCCCAGGTCCTGCCCACCCCCGCCCACTTCGAGCAGGCCAGCACGCTCGTCACCCGGGAGATGGTCGCCGACGCGGTGGTCTGCGGCGACGACGTCGACGCGCACGTCGAGGCGGTCCTCGCCTACCCGCGGGCCGGCTTCGACGAGGTGTACGTCGGACAGATCGGCCCCGACCAGGACGCCTTCTTCGAGGCGTACCGGACCCGGGTGCTGCCCGCGCTGAAGGGCGCCGACCCCGGCTCGGGCGCCGGCCGGGGCGCGGCCCCGGACCGGCCGCTGGAGACCCCCGAGGCCCGGATGACCGGCGAGGGCGCCCCCGCGCCCGACGAGGACGCCAAGGACGCCGGGGACGGCCCGGAGTTCGCCCCCACCGACCCCGGCCGCTGATCCGGTCGGCGCCGGCGTGCATGACCTGCGGCGGGGCGGTTAGACGGCGGTTGTTCGATTGACTCCGTTCGGAAGGCACCGTCGTGACCAAGGTCTCCCGCCTCCCCGGCGCTCAGACGCACCACTGGGACTGGCAGCTCGAAGGCTCCTGCCGCACCGTCGGCAGCGAGGTCTTCTTCCGACCCGCGAACGAGGGCCGGGCCGAGGCCCGGCAACGGGAGCAGGCCGCCAAGCGGGTCTGCGCCGGCTGCCCCGTCCGGCTGGAGTGCCGGCGGCACGCCCTCGCCACCCAGGAGCCCTACGGCGTCTGGGGCGGCCTGACCGAGGAGGAGCGGCGCGTCCTGCTGGTGCGCCGCGAGCCCGGGGAGATCATGCCCAGTGCCGCCTGAAGGTGGTGCCGTGCCGCGGGCCGACCGGATTCCGGTCGGCCCGCGGCGTTCCCGGCGGTCTGCGCGGGGAGCGCCGCCGGGCCCGGGCCGGGCCGCTGTCCTCGACCGGCAGGTACGGCGCGGACCGGCTGATCTCCAGGAAGCGGCGCACGCAGCGCGAGGGCGAGTCCAGGGCCAGCACCACCCCGAGGGCGCGGGCCTCGTACCTGGTCCGCAGCAGGGTGTCCAGGGCGGACGAGGTGAACAGGTCCACCGCCCGCAGGTCCACCGACAGCCGGGCCGGGCGGGCCCGCAGGCCGTCCCGCAGGGCCAGCGCGAACACCTGCTGGTTGTCCTGGTGCAGGGCGCCGATCAGGGCGCACCGGACGGTGCCGCCGGTGCGGCGGGTCTCGATCCGCAGGTCCGGGGTCCGCACCACGACCGGTCGCCCGGGACGCGGGGTCACCGAGTGGCACCGGCCGGGGCGACCCGGGGCGGCGGCAGCGGGGCGGGCCCGGCGGTGGAGCCCACCGCCGCGCACAGGGTGTCCCACAGCGCCACGGCGTTGCCGTGCAGGTGGCCGGCGGCCGGCGCCCCCTCCTCCAGGGCCGCCAGGTAGGCGCCCACTCCGGTGATCGCGTACCGCAGCTGCGGCGGCAGGGCCTCGACGGCGCCGGTGCCGGCGGTCAGGACCTCGGTGAAGCGCTCCAGGCGGGCCCGGGTGGGGAAGTCCACGAACATCGCCTCCAAGCGCTGGTGCGGGGGACCGGCACGGTCCACTCTCCCCGCACGCATGACATGCGTCAATGAATACACGAAAATTATGTCATGCATGACGTGTCGTGAATCGCAGTGCATATCCTGGACCGGTGGAGAGAACCGCCGAAGCCAGCCGCCAGTGGACCTTCCTGACCAACCACGCCAGGGTGCTGATCCAGATCTACCGCGACCCCGGCATCCGGGTCCGGGACATAGCCGCCCGCTGCCTGCTCACCGAGCGCGCGGTCCAGCGGATCATCTCCGACCTGGAGGACGCCGGGTACCTCTCCCACGAGCGCGTCGGCCGCACCAACCACTACCACGTCATCGACGGCCAACTGCGCCATCCCGCCGACGCCGGCCCCACCATCGCCGAACTGCTCTCGGCCCTCCTCACCCCGCCGCCGGACGCGCCCTGACCCCCGGCGCCCGCAGGGCCGGGGGTCAGCGGTCAGGGGTCGGCCGCCGACTCCCGGCGGCCGGTGATCAGGGGGCCTGGGTGTCCGCCGCCGGGGGCTCGGGCTCCTCGTCGCCGTTGCCCTCGGCCTTGGCCCGCACGTCGGCCGGGGTCGGCGCGGTGATCTCGCGCTCCTCGGCCGAACGCTCGCGCACGCTCTGCCCGGCCGCCTCCTCGGCGGCCCGGTCCTTCTTCTCGCCGTCCTGCGTGGTCATGGCTGCTCCTCTCCTGCACTCCGTCGGGGACACCCGGCGGCTACCCCCGACCCGGGCGGCCACACCGGGCCGACCGGGTGAACCCCGGCCGCCCTCAGCCCCGCCCGGCCGGCCACACGCCCGTCACCCGCTTCCAGGCCGTCGCACCCGACCGGTCCAGGGCCGCCTTCACCAGCGCGAACACCGCCCCCTGGAGCGCGGCGGCGATCAGCACCTGCCGCCAGCCCCGGTCCTCGTCGGTCGCGTCCGGCGCGTCGTCCTCGTGGGCGACCCACTGCCACACCCGCTTGAACACCGCCCCGGCCACCACCCCGCCCAGCGCCCCCACGGCCAGACCGACCGGCTTGTACACCACCGCTGCCGCCTTCATCACGACCTCCTCCAGCTACGGGCCCCGGGCCCCGGACCCTCCGGCGGCTGCCCGGCGGACCACGCCGCAAACGGCGGCCCCGCGTGACCCGGCCCGTTCCGGGTAGCCGACCGCCGTCCCACCCGTACCGGACCGAGGAGACCCGATGGACGCGATCGTGCTGCTGAAGGAAGACCACAAGACCGTCGAGAAGCTCTTCAAGGAGTTCGAGAAGGCCGGCGACCGGGCCCACGCGACCAAGCGCCGGATCGCCGACCGGGTGATCGAGGAGCTGACCGTCCACGCCGTCATCGAGGAGGAGGTCTTCTACCCGGCCGCGCGCGAAGCCGCCCCCGGGACCGCCGACCACGTCCTGGAGAGCGTCGAGGAGCACCACGTCGTGGTGTGGACGCTGGCCGAACTGGCCGGCCTCGATCCGCACGACGAGCGGTTCGACGCCAAGATGACGGTGCTGATGGAGAACGTCCGCCACCACGTCGAGGAGGAGGAGCGGGACTGGTTCCCCGAGGTCCGCAAGGCCATGGGGCGCAACCGCCTGCTCGAACTCGGCGAACGCCTGGAGGCGGCCAAGGAGACCGCCACCCGCGACCCGCTGAAGGTGCCCAGCGCCGCGAAGTGACCGCGAAACGGCCCGGCCCCCGCGGGGGCCGGGCCGTTCTCACGCCGGGCGGCCGCTACCGCTCGCCGTGGCGGCGCTCCTCGTGGCGCAGCAGCAGGAACGGCAGCACCAGCCAGGTGACCGCGAAGTAGGCGACGGTGCAGGCGGACACCGTCGCGGCCAGCACGGCGTTGCCGGTCGCGGTGCGCAGCAGCAGCAACAGGGCGCAGCCGATGGTGAGCGCGAGCAGCGTCAGGCCCAGGCCGATCAGCCGGGAGCCGGTGCGGACCAGCACCGGCTTCAGGTCGTGCCCGGCCAGCAGTCGGTGGAAGGAGACCGGCGCGATCAGCGAGGCGGTCGCGCAGGCGCCCAGGACGACGGTGACCGTGTACAGGCCCTTGTCGAAGCCGCCGAGCCCGGCGAACCGCGGGGTGAAGGCCACGCTCAGCAGGAAGCCGAACAGGATCTGCGCCCCGGTCTGCGCCACCCGCACCTCCTGCAGCATCTCGTCCCACTGCCGGTCGGCCCGCTCCTGCGCGCTCTCGTCACGGCCGGGGCCGCCGCCGGTGTTCCGGGAGTCGTCCACGGGGAGTCCCCTCGCTCGTCGTACCGCTCGTCGTGTTTGATCGGGACGCGGTGCACCGCCTCCGCAGCCGATCGTCCGTCGGCCCGGGGGCCACGGGCGGCACCCGCGCCCGTGTCGTCCCTCGGGACCCGGCTGCCCGGCGCGGGCAGCCGCCATGCCGGGCGCGGGCGGCGGCCGTGCCCGGCGTGGGCGGCGCACGGCGGGGCAAGCGTGCAGGGCCATCCACTCCGACCGGGAGGATCCGTCCATGAGCAGTGCGCAACGGTCCGTCAACGACTACCGGGAGAGGGCCCGGCAGCGCTTCGCGCGCCACGAGCGCCGGGGCGAGGCCAGGCTGCCGGCGGTGATCGCCACCCTGGCGGCGATCCTGCTCTACCTGGTCCTGCCGGAGCAGCTGCTGTTCGTCCCGCGCTTCGTCCTGCCGGCGCTGGAGGTGCTGCTGCTGGTCCCGCTGATCGCGGTCAACCCGCGCCGGATGACCCGGCAGAACCGGCTCTCCCGGATCGGGTCGCTGACCCTGGTCGCCCTCATCGGCCTCAGCAACCTCGTCTCGCTCGGCCTGCTGGTCAACGCCATGGTCACCGACCGGGCCGACGACGGCGGCTCGCTGCTGCTGGCCGCGCTCCAGGTCTGGGCCACCGGCATCATCGTCTTCGGCCTGGCCTTCTGGGAGCTCGACCGCGGCGGCCCGGTGGTGCGCACCCAGGCCGACCGGGCCGAACTCCCGCTCGCCGACTTCCGGTTCTCCCAGGACGAGAACCACGACGCCGTCGAGGAGGTCGCCGACGGCTCCGCCCGCAGCTCCGACTGGGTGCCCACTCTGATGGACTACCTGTACGTCTCGGTGACCAACTCCACCGCCTTCAGCCCCACCGACACCATGCCGCTGTCCACCCGGGCCAAGGCCCTGATGGCCGTCGAGAGCATCGCCGCCCTCATCACGTCCCTGCTGGTCATCGCCCACGCGGTGGGCCTGCTCGACCAGTAGCACGGCTCCGGCGCGGCAGAGCGCCCGCCGCCCCGCACGGTCGCGGGGGCGGCGGCCGCTCGGCCGCGCCCGGCCGGTCAGGGCAGCCGGTGCCCGTCCGGGCCGCCGTGCACGCCGTCCCGCACCTCGTGGGCGGTCTCCCGGCCGGTGGCCCGCAGCTCCTGCGCCGCGTGCTGCCCGGCGTCCCGGGCGGCCGCCGCGGTGGTGTCGGCGGCCTGCCGGGCGGCGGCCTCCACGGACCGCACCGCCCGGGCGGCCGGGTCGTGCAGGTCGTCCCGGACGTCCCGCGCGGTGTCGAGGGCGGCCCGCTTCACCGGCTCCAGCAGCTCCGGGTGCTCGCGCAGCCGCTCGCCGCCCCGCTCCTCGATCCGGCTGGCGGGCAGCAGCGCCGCCGCGAGCAGGCCCGCGCCGAACGCCACCAGGCCCGCACCCAGCGGGCTGCCCTGCGTCCGCCGGCGCACCTGCTCGGGCGCCCGCCGGACGGACTCGCCCAGCTGGGCGGCGCCCTCCTGCGCGGTGCGGCCCAGCCGGGCGGCGGTGTCACCGGTGGCGTCCGCCGCGTGGCGGGTCGACTCGGCGCTGTCGTGGACGGGTCCCATCACTCGCTCCTTGATCCCGGTCATCGTGCGGCGTGCGGCGTCGGCCCGGCGGTGCACCACCCGGCTCGGGGTGATCCGGTCGGCGAGCCGGTCGACGTTCTGCGCCAGGTGCGCCCGGCGGGCCTCGACCTCGTTCCTCAGCTCATCGGGTGTCGCGCCCATGCGGCGTCCTCCTTCAGGGTCTGCACGGTCTGTTCGGGCTTGAGCCGGACGTCCTTCAGCCGCTTGCGGCCGGTGCTCCACAGCACCGCCCCGGCCAGCGCCCACAGGGCGGTGACCACCAGCGCGGCCCAGGCCGGGGGCATCACCGCGGCCAGCGCGAAGACCACCGTCAGGCTGCCCAGGACGACCGCCATGTGCCCGGCGTACCCGGCCCCGGCGAGCATGCCGGAGGCCTTGCCCGCCTTGGTCGCCTCCTGCTTGATCTCGGCCTTCGCGAGTTCGATCTCGTCGCGCACCAGGCGGCTCAGGTCGCCGGTGATCTCGCTGATCAGGTCGCCCAGCGACTCGTGCCCGCCCCGCTCGGCGGAGCCGGGCGGCTGCCGGGGCGGGGGAGGGGTCGGGCCCGGGGCCTCGGCCGCGGGGTACCCGGCGGTGCGGTGGTCGGTGAAAGGTGCGGTCACGGTTCACACCCCCCGGGCCGGCGGCTGCTGCCCCAGGCCGTGGAACGGGGCCTGCTCCCCGCCTTGCTCCCAGCCGTGGTCCCGGCCCTGCTCCCAGCCCTGGTCCCGGCCCTGCTCCCGGCCGGGGAGCGGCCCCTGCAACTGGCCGTGCCGCGGGTCCTCGACGTGGCCGGTGCCCCCGACGGGGCCGGGCTCCGGCGAGCGGCCCGGGTTCGGCCGGTAGGCGGGGGCCGTGCCGTACGGGTCGGAGGTGCCGGGGACGGCCGGGGGCACGGTGGGCGGGGCGCTCACCGGGGCCGTCACGACGCCCGGACGGTCCGGCCAGGCCCCGTCCCGCTCGTCGTGGCCGCCGAGCCCCTCCTGCCCGTCCTGCCCGTCGTGCCCGTCGTGCCCGTGCTCGGAGGGGCCGTCGGCCGCTGCGACGCCCTTGCCGGCCCGGCCGAGCGCGAACCCGGCCAGTGCCGCTCCCGCCAGGAACAGGCCGGGGCGGCGGCGCGCGAAGTCCTGCACGTCCTCCAGCAGCCCGTCCGGGCCGCGCCGCTGCAGACGGTCGGCCACCCGCTGCCCGCCGTCGGCGAGCTGGGCGACCGCGACGGCCGCCGTCGAGTCGGGCTTGCCGTGCGCGGCCATCTCCCGCAGCTCCGCCGCCAGCCGGCGGACGTTCTCCGCCAGCCGCTCCGTCTGCTCCCTGGCCTGGCCCCGCACCTGGCCGCGGGCCTCGTCGAGCAGGTCCCGGGCCTGCGCGAGCGCCTCCTGGGCGACCCGGGCGGCCTGCTCCTCGACCGTTCCCGCGACCTCACCGGCCTGGTCGGCCACCACGTGCGCGCCCCCGGCGGCGCCGTCCCGCACGCTCCGGGCGGCGGCACCCACCGGGCCGACGTGCTGCTCCGACTCCCAACTTCCCTGATTCGCATAGTCGTTCAAGGCTGCTCCTCACTCCGCGGGTCGGATCGTTCGTGCCGCCCGACTGCCCCGTTCCGGGCGACATACACAGATATGTCCGCAACCCGTTCGATCCGGCCCCGGCCGCGGCGGCCGCCGCTCCGTCAACCCGCCTGCCCGGCAAGGCGGGTGACGTGCCGTCGAGCGCCGGCCGATCCGGCCCCGGCCGGAACCGGGGGCACCCGGGCGACGTCCTGTCGGGGCATGGACAACAACACCTTGGGGCGGCGCGGACTCCTCCGGACGGCGGTCGCGGGGGCCGCCCTCCTGCCGGTGGCCGGGGCCGTCACCCCGGCCGCCGCCGCAGGCGAGCCGCAGCCGCAGTCACAGCCGCAGTCACCGCCGCAGGGCGGTGGCGGCGCCGAGACGGCGTTCACCTGGCTGGGCAACAGCGGCTGGCGGATCGAGGGCGACGGGCACACCGTCCTGTTCGACCCGTACCTCACCCGCTTCCCCACCCACGGCTTCGACGCCGCCACTCCGCTCACCGTGGCCACCGACGTGGTCGACCGGCACATCGGGGAGCCCGACCTCGTGCTGGTCAGCCACAGCCACTGGGACCACTTCAACGACGTCCCGTACATCGCGAAGAGCCGCGGGGTCCAGGTGGTCGGCACCGCCACCACCTGCCACCTGCTCCGGGCCACGGGCGTGCCACCGGCGCAGCTGATCGTGGTGAAGGGCGGCGAGGTCCTCGACTTCGGCGGGTACACCGTGCGGGTGGTGGCCAGCCTGCACAGCCGCAACGCGACGCACCGCTACTGGGCGCCCGGCACCCTCACCGCTCCGCCCGCCGCGCCGCCCGCGACCATCGGCGAACTCGTCGAGGGCGACACCCTGGCCTTCCAGGTCCGCATCGGTGACGGCCCGTCGACCCTGCTCACCGGCGCCAGCGACTTCGTCGAGCACACCTACGCCGGCCTGCGCCCCGACGTCGCGATGATCGCCGCCGAGAGCACCGCCCGCACCACCCACCAGTACGTGCCGCGGCTGCTCCAGGCGCTCGACCACCCGCGCACCGTCGTCCCCGTGCACTGGGACACCTTCGAGACGCCGCTGGCCGAACCCGCCGTCCAGGACCCCGGGATCGACCTCGACGGCCTCCTCGACCAGGTGCGCCGGCTCTCCCCGCGCACCCGGCTGGTCCGCCCCGAACACCTCGCCACCCTGCGGCTGCGGGCCTGACGGGCGGTCGCGGAATGCCGGCGGCCCGCCGGGAGTTGGGGCAGGCACCAAGCCCCCTCCGGCGCGGCCGCCGGCCGACCGGAACGACCCGCGCCGGAGCCCCGCATGACACCCCGTTCGTTCCTCTTCCTGCTCGGCAGCGCTCGCACCGGCGGCAACACCGAGGCGCTCGCCCGGGCCGCCGCCGAGCAGCTCCCGGCCGGCACCGGGCAGCGCTGGCTGCACCTGGCCTCCCTCGACCTGCCCGAGTACGTCGACGCGCGGCACGCGCCGGGCGGGCCGGAGTCCCGGCCCACCGTCGGGGACGAGGCGCTGCTGCTGGAGGCCACCCGCGGCGCGAGCGACCTGGTGATCGCCTCGCCGCTGTACTGGTACTCGCTCTCCTCCGCCGCCAAGCGCTACCTCGACCACTGGTCGAAGTGGCTGCGCACCCCGGACCCGGGGTTCCGGGCCGAGATGGCCGGGCGCACCCTGTGGGGCGTCACCGCGATGGCGCACGCCGAGGAGGAGGTGGCCCGCCCGCTGGAACTGACGCTCCAGCACACCGCCGCGTACATGGGCATGCGCTTCGGCGGCGTCCTGCTGGGCAACGCCAGCAGCCCGGGCCAGGTCCTGGCCGACGAGCGGGCGATGGCCCGCGCCAAGACCTTCTTCGCCGGGCGGCCCCCGCTCGCCCGCTTCCCGTACGAGGACTGACGGGGAGCGACGGGCAGCGGCGGCGGCTACCCGGAGGAGCGGGTGGCGTTGCGGGCCAGGTTGGCGAGCAGGCGGCGGTTGCGCAGGTGCAGGAGCAGCTCGGTGAGCGGGTTCTCCAGCCGGGCCCCGATCCCGCGCAGCGGGTGCTCGTCGAGCAGCAGCAGGGTGTCGTTGCCCCAGGGGACGAGCGAGAAGGCGATCCGGGCGGTGCCCAGCGGGTCCGCCGCGGCCTCCAGTTCGAGGCGGCGGCCCGGCTCGCAGATCCGGACGACGCAGGTGTCCTCCAGCGTGGCGGGCCCGAGGCCGACCCGGAACCTGAGCCGGGCCCCGACCTCGGGCCACTGCTCGTCCGCGTCCAGGACGTCCTGCGTCCCGACCACCCACTGCGCGTAGCTCCGGGCGTTCGCCAGGACGTTCCAGACCTGCGCCGCGGGGCAGTCGATCAGGCGTTGGCGCTGTGCCATGGGGATCCGTTCCCTTCGGACGGGCGGGTCAGCGGTGCGGCCCGCGCCGGACGGTCGGGCCGCCCGCCGGCAGGAAGCGGGCCGGCGAACGACGGTGGGCGTTCAGCGCGGCGCGGGCGGCGTTGGCGCCGCACGCCCCGTGCACGCCGCCGCCCGGGTGGGCGGAGGCGGAGGCCAGGTAGAGCCGGGCGACCGGGGTGCGGGGCCCGGCCGTGCCCGGGGTGGGACGCAGGAACAGCTGCTGGTGCGGGGCCGCGGTGCCGCCGTTGAGGGCGCCGCCGACCAGGTTGTCGTCGAGCCCGCGCAGCACCGGCGGGGTGAGCACCCGGCGGGCGGCGACCAGGTCGCGGAAACCGGGGGCGAACCGCTCCACCTGCCGCTCGATCCGGTCGGCCATCGCCTCGCCCTCCCGCTCGTCCCACCGGCCGGTGATGCCGTCCGGGCCGAGGTCCGCGGAGATCCGCTGCGGCACGTGCGTGTAGGCCCAGGCCGACTCGGTGCCGCGCGGCGAACGGGACGGGTCGGCCACCGTCATCTGCCCGAACAGGCTGAACGGACGGGCGGGCAGCCGCCCGGTGATCACCTGGTGCGCGAAGTCGCCGAGCTCGTCCAGGTCGGCGCCCAGGTGCACCGTCCCGGCCCGGCCCGCCAGCGGCGCGCTCCACGGCACCGGCCCGCGCAGCGCCCAGTCCACCTTGACGGTGCCGAAGTCCCACTGGAAGCGGCCCACGTCCCGGCGCAGCCGCCCGGGCAGGTGCTCCCAGCCGACCAGGCCGCCGTACAGCGCGGTCGCGGCGGTGTCCGCCAGGACGGCCCGCCGGGCCCGGTGCCGGCAGCCGTCCGCGGTGCGCACGCCGAGCGCCGTCCCGTCCCGCACCAGCACCTCCCGCACCGGCTGCCCGCAGTGCACCTCCCCGCCCCGGGACTCCAGCCGGCGCACCAGCGCGGCGGTCAGCGCGGACGCCCCGCCGACCGGCACCGGCCAGCCGTACCGCCGCCCCAGCATCGCCATCAGCCAGCCGAACGCGCCGCTGCCCGCCGCCTCCGGCAGCAGGTCCGCGTGCAGCGCGCACCCGGCCAGCAGCAGCCCCGGCGCGTCGCCCGCGAACTCCTCCTCGGCGAGGCGCCGCACCGGCAGCGCCAGGAACCGCGCCAGGTCCAGCAGCCCGGCCGGGCGCAGCCGGGCCGCGATCGCCGCACCCGCCCGCACCGGCGGGAACCGGGTCAGCAGGGCGTTCACCAGGTGCGGCTCCAACTCGTCCCAGCGGTCGGCCAGCCCCAGCCAGGCCCGGGCGTCGGGCCCGCCGAACATCCGCTCCAGCAGCTCCGGGTCCGGCCCGCCGTCGCCGTCCCGGTACAGGCCGGCGCAGCGGCCGTCCGGCAGCGGGTGGGCCAGCACCAGCGGGGCGTGGCTCCAGCGCAGCCCGAACCCCTCCAGCCCCAGCCCCCGGATCGCCGGGGAGGCGACGGCCAGCGGGTGGAAGGAGCTGAACAGGTCGGAGACGAAACGTGGGTCCACGCCCCGGTCGCTGCGCACCGCCCCGCCCGGGACGGGCTGCGCCTCCAGCACCAGGACCCGCCAGCCCGCGTCCGCGAGCAGGTTGGCCGCGACCAGCCCGTTGGGGCCGGATCCGATCACGATCGCGTCAGCCATGCCGGCCTCCTCAGGACCTCGACGGCCCCGCGCCTGCCCGACCCGCCCCGACCGCACACCTGCGGCCGGGACATCCGCCCCCGGCCGGGCCCGCTACCGCACCTCGAAGCCGACCAGGCAGGTGTCGTCGTCGGTGTCGGCGCCGCTGAACCGCAGCAGGTGGTCCAGGTGGGCGTCGAGGGCGGCGGCGCCCGCGCGCGGGGCGGCCTCGGAGAGGGCCACCAGGTTGGCGAGCGAGGTGTGCAGGCCCTGGTCACGGCGTTCGATCAGGCCGTCGGTGTACATCACGATCCGGTCGCCCGGCGCCAGTTCGATCTCGCTCTCCTGGTAGTCGGCCCGGCCGATCACGCCCAGCAGGATGCCGTCCACCTGCGGCAGGCACTCCGCGCTCCCGCCGCGCAGCAGCACCGGCGGGAGGTGGCCGGCCCGGGCCCAGCGCAGCCGGCGGTGCTCCGGGTCGTACAGGCCGCAGACCGCGGTGGCGGTGACGTTGTCGGTCAGGTGGTGCGTCACGCTGTTCAGCCAGGCCAGCAGCTGGGCCGGGCCGGCCCCGGTGGCGGCCAGGCCGCGCAGCGCGTTGCGCAGCGCGACCATCCCGGTGGCGGCCTCGATGCCGTGCCCGGCGACGTCGCCGACGCACACCAGCACCTGCCCGGAGGGCAGCGGCAGCGCGTCGTACCAGTCCCCGCCGACCAGGTGGTCCTTCTCGGCGGGCCGGTAGCGCACCGCGACGTCCAGGTTGTTCAGGGTCAGCGGGCCGCTGCTGGGCGGCATGATCGCGTGCTGCAGCTGCCGGACCAAGCGGTGCCGTTCGGCGGCCTGCTGCTCGGTCTGGGCCAGCTGGTCGCGGGTGGCGGCCAGCGCGACCTCGGTCCAGTGCTGGGCGGAGACGTCCTGGTAGGCGCCGCGGACGGCGCTGACCCGCTCCGCGGGGTCGTGGACCGGCTCGGCCACCACCCGGACGTGCCGGCTCACGCCGTCCGGGCGCTGCAGGCGGAAGGCCGTGGACGCCGGACGGCGGTGGTGCAGCAGGGTGCGCAGGAACCGGTCGACGGCGTGGCGGTCGTCCGGATGGGCGTGCTCGGTCAGCTCGTCCAGCGCGATCGGCCGCGCGGTGGCGGGCAGGCCGTACAGCTCGAACAGGGTGTCGTTCCAGACCACCTGGCGGGAGTCGAGGTCCTCCTCGAAGCCGCCGATCCGGCCCAGCCGCTGGGCGTGGTGCAGCAGCCGGGCGATCTTCGGCGTGTTGTCGGCCAGCCGCCACAGCACGGTCACGTGGCTGCCGTGCCGGCTGACCGACACGTACGCGTCCGTGCTCAGCGGCACCCCGTCCACCAGGGCGGCCAGCTGCATCCGCGGGTCCCGGAACGGCGTCCCGGTGGCGTGGACGTCCTCCACCGCCCCCAGCAGGCCGCCCTCCCGGGCGGCCAGCGGGTACGCCTCCAGCAGGGGCGAGCCGACCAGCGCGGCGGTCGGGCGGCCCGCGAAGTCCACGAACGCCGGGTTGGCGTGCCGGATCACGAAGCGCGGCGGGACGGCGTCGTCGGCGGGCTCCAGCACCATGCACGGGTCGAGCAGCCCGTCGACCAGCCGGGCCAGCTCGTCCAGCCGCCCGGTCCCCGGCGCCCCCTCCGGGGCGTCCGCCCCCCAGGTCTCCAGGGTGGCCGCGCACAGCCCGGCCAGCGCCTCGAACTGCCGCTGCAGCGACTGCGAGCGCTCCGGCAGCTCCCCGCGCCAGCACACCTCCAGGACGCCGATCAGCCGGCCGCCGACCCCGGCCGGGACGGCGATCCGCCCGCCGCCGGTCTCGTGCTGGCCGATCGACGGGACGGCCGCGTCGGCCAGCGTCCGGTACGCCACCGTCGCCCGCTCGTCCAGCGCCCGGCGGGCCGCGGTGACCACCCCGGGCGGCACGTGGCGCCACCGCCGGGCCTCCGCGTCGGTGAAGCCGGCGCTGCCCGCCAGCGCCAGCGACAGGTCGGGGCGGGCCGCCCAGATGGCCACCGCGACCGCGCCCAGCGGGCGCAGCGCGTGCTCCAGCATCGCCCGGGCCGCCGCGGCGGCGTCGCTGCCGCTCAGCGCGTCCGCCTCGGTGTTGCGCAGCCGGACGCCCACGCCCGGGTCCGCCGGGTCCGCCGGGTCCGCGGTCCGCGCCACGAAGTCCTGGGCGGCCTCGGAGATCTTGTCCGCGGCGGCCTGGTTGACCAGCCCGGCGGCGAGCTCCAACGGGGTGGAGCCGGCCTGCTCCGCCAGCAGGTGGAGCTGCTTGGCGGCCTCGGTCGGCCCGCAGCGCAGCCGCTCCACCAGGACGCCGACCGCCATCTCCACCACCGAGCGGCCCGCGGCGTGCGCCTGCGCCTCGTCGAGCTGCCGGCGCAGCTGGTCCACCGCGCCGGCCAGCCGCCCCAGCGCGCCGTCGGCCGGGGCGCCGTCGACCTGGGCGCCGTCGGCCGGTGCGCCCTCCGGCCCGGAGGCGTCGGTCGGGGCGGGCCGTTGGGCGCCGATCCGCCCGGACGGGACCGGGAGGGCCGACGGGATCGGCAGCTCCTGGCCGGGGTGCGGCTCCCGGGACTGGTGCACGGCGTGGACTCCTGCGGTCGGTCGGACGGGCGGTCGGGGTGGGACGGTCGGGCGCGGGGGCTACCGGGTGAGCTGGGCCTCGATCCGGCCGATCAGCTCGCCCGCGTCGACCGGCTTGGTGACGTAGTCGCTGGCACCGGAGGCGAGGCTCTTCTCGCGGTCGCCGACCATGGCCTTGGCGGTCACCGCGATGATCGGCAGCGCCGCGTACTGCGGCATCGCGCGGATCGCCGCCGTCGCGGCGTACCCGTCCATCTCGGGCATCATCACGTCCATCAGGATCACGTCGACGCCCGGGTTGGCGGCCAGCGTCTCCAGCGCCGCCCGGCCGTTCTCGGCCTGCAGCACCCGCATGCCGTGCAGTTCCAGGATGCCCGTGATCGCGTACAGGTTCCGGTCGTCGTCGTCGACGACCAGCACCAGGCGGCCGTTCAGGGCCGAGCTCCCGGCCTCCCAGGGGGCGTCCTGCGGGAGCCCGCGGACCAGCGGGACGTCCGCGGGGTGGTCGGCGCTCATGTGCAGGGCGATCCGCTCGCGCAGCTCGTCGAGGCTGGAGATGACCTCCAGCGGGCGGGCCCCGGCCCGGGAGAGCGCGTCGGCGTCGCCGGGCGTCCCGCGGTTGCTGTGCACCAGCACCGGCACGCCCTGCAGGGCGGGGTCGCGGTCCATCTCGCGCAGCAGCGCGGGGGCCGCCGCGTCGGGCAGGTCCAGGTCCAGCACCACGCAGTGCGGGGGAGCGGAGGCCAGGACGGCCGCGGCCTCCGCCGCGCCGACCGCGGTGACCACCTCGGCCCGGCGGCGGCCCTCCCCGGGCCCGGACAGGCCGGCCGGCTCGGCGGTGGCGTTCTCGGCGACCAGCGACAGCAGGCCGCCCTGGCGCTCCTCGACCACCAGCAGGCGGCGCGGCTGGAGCGGGGCGGCGCCCTCCTCGGCGCCCTGGTGCCCGGCGTCGCCGAGGGCCTCCCGCCGCTCGTCCGCCCCGGACCGGGGCTCGGCCTCCAGCACCAGGAACTCGGGGCGGGTGACCGGCAGGAACAGGGTGAAGGTGCTGCCGCTGCCCAGCACGCTCTCGGCGGTGATCGCGCCGCCGAGCAGGTAGGCGATCTCCCGGCTGATCGACAGCCCCAGGCCGGTGCCGCCGTACTTGCGGCTGGTGGTGCCGTCGGCCTGCTGGAACGCGCCGAAGACGCTCTCCAGGTGCTGCGGCGCGATGCCGATCCCGCTGTCCGAGACCTGGAAGGCCAGCACCGGCCCGCCGCGGCGCACCCCCTCGGGGACCTGCTCCTCCGGGGCCAGCCCGACCCGCAGCTCGACCCGGCCCCGCTCGGTGAACTTCACCGCGTTGGACAGCAGGTTCCGCAGCACCTGGCGCAGCCGGTAGTCGTCGGTGACCAGCTGCTCGGGCACGTCCGGGGCGGTGCGGACGGTGAAGGTCAGGCCCTTCTGGCCGGTCAGCGGCTTGAACGTGGCCTCGGCGTACTCCAGCAGGCTGTGCAGCGCGACCGGCTCGGGGGTGAGGTCCATCTTCCCCGCCTCGACCTTCGACAGGTCGAGGATGTCGTTGATCAGCTGCAGCAGGTCCGAGCCCGCCGAGTGGATGATGCCCGCGTACTCGACCTGCTTGGCGGTCAGGTTCCGGGTCGGGTTCTGGGCGAGCAGCTGGGCCAGGATCAGCAGGCTGTTCAGCGGGGTGCGCAGCTCGTGGCTCATGTTGGCCAGGAACTCCGACTTGTAGGTGGAGGCCAGCGAGAGCTGGTGCGCGCGCTCCTCCAGCTCCTGCCGGGCCTGCTCGATCTCCAGGTTCTTGGTCTCGATGTCCCGGTTCTGCGCGGCCAGCAGCGCGGCCTTGTCCTCCAGTTCCGCGTTGGACGCCTGGAGTTCCTCCTGCCGGGCCTGCAACTCCTGCGAGCGGGCCTGGAGTTCGGCGGTCAACCGCTGCGACTCGTCCAGCAGCTCGTCGGTCCGGACGTTGGCGACGATCGTGTTCAGGTTGACGCCGACGGTCTCCATCAGCTGGTCCAGGAAGGCCCGGTGGACAGTGGCGTACGGCCGGACCGAGGCCAGCTCGATGACGCCGAGCACCTGCTCCTCGACCACGATCGGGACGACCAGCAGCGACAGCTCCTCGGTGCGGCCGAGCCCGGAGGAGGCCGCCAGGTAGCCGGCCGGCAGGGCCTCGACGGCGATGGTGCGCCGGCTGCGGGCCGCCTGCCCGACGAACGACTCGCCGAGCCGGAAGCTGGCCGGCCGCTCGCCGTCCGGGTACGCGTACGAGCCGATCAGCCGCAGCAGTGTGCCGCCCTCGGCCTCCTCGGCCAGGTAGAACGCGCCGACCTGGGCGCCCACCAGCGGGGTGAGCTCGTCCATCACCGCCTCGGCGACCACGGCCAGGTCGCGCTGGCCCTGCAGCAGGCCGGAGAAGCGCGCCAGGTTGGTCTTGAGCCAGTCCTGCTCCTCGTTGGCCCGGGTGGTCTCGCGCAGCGAGCCGACCATGGCGTTGATGTTGTCCTTGAGGTCGGCGACCTCGCCGGAGGCGTCCACGGTGATCGAGCGGGTCAGGTCGCCCGCCGCGACGGCGCTGGTCACCTCGGCGATCGCCCGGACCTGCCGGGTCAGGTTCCCGGCCAGCTCGTTGACGTTCTCGGTCAGCCGCTTCCAGGTGCCGGAGACGCCCTCCACCTCGGCCTGGCCGCCCAGGCGCCCCTCGCTGCCGACCTCGCGGGCGACGCGGGTGACCTCGGCGGCGAACGAACCGAGCTGGTCGACCATGGTGTTGATGGTGGTCTTGAGCTCCAGGATCTCGCCGCGGGCGTCCACGTCGATCTTCCGGGTCAGGTCGCCGCTGGCGACCGCCGTGGTGACCTGCGCGATGTTGCGGACCTGCGAGGTCAGGTTGTGCGCCATGAAGTTGACGTTGTCGGTGAGGTCCTTCCAGGTGCCCGCGACGTTCGGCACCCGGGCCTGCCCGCCGAGGATGCCGTCGGTGCCGACCTCGCGGGCCACGCGGGTCACCTCGTCGGCGAACGCCGACAGGGTGTCCACCATCGTGTTGATCACCCCGGCCAGCGCGGCGACCTCGCCCTCCGCCTCGACGGTGATCTTCTGGCTGAGGTCGCCGCGGGCCACCGCGGTGGCGACCTGGGCGATCGAACGCACCTGGCCGGTCAGGTTGGACGCCATCACGTTGACGTTGTCGGTCAGGTCCTTCCAGGTGCCCGAGACGCCCCGGACGGTGGCCTGACCGCCCAGGTTGCCCGCCGTGCCGACCTCGCGGGCCACCCGGGTCACCTCGTCGGCGAACGCCGACAGCTGGTCGACCATCGTGTTGATGGTCTCCTTCAGCTCCAGGATCTCGCCCCGGGCGTCGACCCGGATCTTCTGCGTCAGGTCGCCCTTGGCGACGGCCGTGGTGACCTGCGCGATCGCCCGGACCTGCGCGGTCAGGTTGTCGGCCATCACGTTCACCGACTCGGTCAGGTCGCGCCAGGTGCCCGACACGTCCCGGACGTCGGCCTGCCCGCCGAGCCGCCCCTCGGTGCCCACCTCGCGGGCCACCCGGGTCACCTCGCCCGCGAACGAGCTCAGCTGGTCGACCATCGTGTTGATGGTGTCCTTCAGCTCCAGGATCTCGCCGCGCGCCGTCACGGTGATCTTCTGCGACAGGTCGCCGTCGGCCACCGCGGTCGCCACCTGCGCGATCGCCCGGACCTGGCCGGTCAGGTTGCCCGCCATCGAGTTGACGCTGTCGGTCAGGTCGCGCCACGTCCCCGAGACGCCCTGCACGTCGGCCTGCCCGCCGAGGATGCCCTCGGTGCCCACCTCGCGGGCCACCCGGGTCACCTCGCCCGCGAACGAGCTCAGCTGGTCGACCATCGTGTTGACGGTGTTCTTCAGCTCCAGGATCTCGCCCCGGGCGTCCACCGTGATCTGCTGCGACAGGTCGCCCTTGGCGACCGCGGTGGCCACCTGGGCGATGTCGCGCACCTGGGTGGTGAGGTTGCCCGCCATCGCGTTGACGCTGTCGGTCAGGTCCTCCCAGGTGCCGGACACCCCGGGAACGACCGCCTGGCCGCCCAACTGCCCCTCGGTGCCGACCTCGCGGGCCACCCGGGTCACCTCGGAGGTGAACCGGGACAGCTGGTCCACCATGCCGTTGAACACGGTGGCGATCTCGCCCAGCAGCCCGTCCGCGTCCTCCGCCAGCTCGGTGCTGAAGTCCCCGTCGCGCACCGCGGTCAGACCGGCCAGCAGCGAGCGCAGCTCGGCCTCGCCGATCTTCGAGCGGTCGGCCGCCGGCTCCGGCCCGGGGCCCGCCGAACGGGACCCCTCCGGTCGGGAGCCGGCCGGCCGGGGGTCTTCCTGCCGGGAGTCCGGGGACGTCGTCGAGCCAGCCATCGAAAGCTCAGCCTCCTAGCACGCTCCGCCGCAGGGCGGAGCAACCGATCGAGCGCACGGGCCCGGAAACCGTCCGAGCGCAGTCCCCCGGGGCCCCGGGCGAGGCTACCCCAGCCGGGCGAAGCACCGGAAACCCCGGCCCGGGGAACGCGCGGCGAACGGCTCCCCGGGAACGCCGGATTCAGGACGGGAACGCGGCGGGGGAGAGCCCGGCCGCGGGGAGCCCGGCCGGGGGGAGCGCGGCCTCCGCCACCACCGGGGCGCCGCCGTCCGCCGGGAGCACGGTGACGCGCAGGCGGTCGGTGCCGGCCGTGGCGGACAGCCGCAGGGTGCCGCCCGGGCCCGCGGGGGGAGCACCGGCGAGCGCCCCGGTGAACGCCTCCCCGCCGGCGGCCGCCGCCGCCCGGGCCGCCCCGGCCGGGACGCCGCACCCGGTCAGCCAGCCGCGCAGCGCCGCCCGGGCCGTCGCCGCCTCCTCCGGGCGGGCGGACAGCGACAGCTCCAGGCGGCCCGGCTGCCGGTAGAGCAGCACCGCCACGTCGTCCTCGTAACCCTCGCCGGGCGCCATCCGGCCGGTCACGTGGTCCGGGAGCTCGGCGGTCGGCAGGTGCCCGCCCGACCCGACCGCGCGGGCCGCCTCCGCGATGCCCGCGGCCAGGCTGCCGCGCCGCCGCTCGACCAGCCCGTCCGTGTACAGCAGCAGCGTGGAACGGCCGGGCAGCACCACGGTGGCCTCCGGCCGCGGCAGCCCGGGGCGCACGGCCAGCGGGAGCGAGCGTCCCCCCTCCAGCAGGACGGTGCTGCCGTCGGCGCGGACCAGCACCCCGGGCGGGTGCCCGGCGCTGGAGTGCCGCAGCTCGCCGGTGGCCGGATCGAGGACGCCGCAGAAGACGGTGGTGCAGACCGCGCCGGGCACGGTGGCGGCGAACGCGTCCAGCGCGGCCAGCGCCCGGGCCGGGGCCGGGTCCCGGAGCAGCAGGGCCCGGCACGCGCTGCGCAGCTGGCCCATCACGCTGGCGGCGGCCAGGCCGCGCCCGACGCAGTCGCCGACGATGATGCCGGTCCGGCCGTCCGGCAGCGGCACCGTGTCGTACCAGTCGCCGCCCACCTCCAGCGGCGGGACGGCCGGCTCGTAGCGGGCGGCGAAGCCCTCCGGCAGCCGGTCCGGGCCCAGCAGGGCGTGCTGCAGGGCGAGGGCCGTCTCGCGCTGCTGGTCGATCCGGCGGGCGCGGGCCAGGCCCTGGGCGAGCCGGCCGCCCAACAGGGTGAGCAGCAGCTCGTCCTCCCGGGTGAAGGGCCGCCGCCCGCCCAGCTCGACCACCAGGACCAGCGGCCCGTCGGGGTGCTCCAGCCGGACCCCGGTGCCGGCCGGCCCCGCCACCGGGACGAGGGCGGGCCCGGCGACCAGCTCCGCCAGCTGGCGCTCCGCCGACTCCGACAGGTGGGGCTCCGCCGGGGCGGGGGAGTCGTCGACGGCGGTGATCCGGGGCGGGGCGGCGGTGTTCGCGCGGTCGAAGCGGGCCGCCAGCACCCGGCGGGCCCGCCACAGCCGGCGCATCTCCGCCAGCGCGCAGCCGAGCGCCTCCTCGGCGTCCGCGGCCCGGCCCAGGCAGTCGGCCAGCGCGGCCAGCGCGCCCTCCCGCTGGACGGCGTAGTACTCGGCGGTCACGTCCCGGAAGGTGCCGACGGTGACGGTGCGCCCGGTCGCCGGGTCCGGCACCCGGTTGAAGGTGGAGTGCGCCCAGATCCGGTGGCCGTCCCGGTGGGTGGCGGGGACGGTGGCGCTGCCGCCGTCGCCCGCCATCGCCGCGGCCAGCGCGTCGGCGGACCGCTGCCGGGCCTCCGGGTCGGCCTCCTGATCCGCCCACCACGGGTGCGGCGGACGGTAGGGCAGCCCCTCCGGGCCGTACCCGAGGACGTCGGCGAACGCCGCGTTGACCCGGATGACCGCGCCGTCCTCGTCGCAGACGAAGAACGCGTCCTGGAGCGAGTCGACCAGCCCCTCGCTCCACCGGGTGTGCCGCTCGCGCAGCCGCGCCAGCCGCAGCGCCGCCCGCACCCGGGCCAGCAGGTCGGCCGCCGCGAACGGCTTGACCAGGTAGTCGTCCGCCCCCGACTCGAAGCCGTCGATGGCGTCCTCGCGCCCGGCCCGCGCCGACAGCAGCAGCACCGGCAGGGCGGCGGTGCGCGGATCGGCGCGCAGCGCCGCGACCAGCCGCAGGCCGTCCGTGCCCGGCATCATCACGTCGCTGATCACCAGGTCGGGGGCGACGGAGCGGACGGCGGCCAGCGCCCGGTCGCCGTCGCCGACCGCGGTGACCCGGTGGCCCGCGCCGGTCAGCACCCGGGTCAGGTAGTCGCGCATGTCGGCGTTGTCGTCGACGACCAGGACGTGCGCGGGCCCGTCCGGCCGGTCCGGCCCGCCGTCGCCGCCCGGCCCGCCGGGTCCGTCCTCCGCGGCGGCGGTCGGCCGGTCCGCGGCCTCCCAGCGGGCGGCCTCCTGGAGGAAGGACTCGGCGCCGTCGGCCGACCCGCGGCGGGCCGGGGCCGCGGGGAGGGCGGCGTCCGGGGCCAGCGGCAGGGTGACGGTGAAGGCGGTGCCCCGGTCCGGGACGGACTCGGCGCCGACCGTCCCGCCGTGCAGCTCGACCAGCTCCTTGACCAGGGCCAGGCCGATGCCGCTGCCCTCGTGCGAGCGGGCCCGCCCGCCCTCGACCCGGTGGAAGCGGTCGAACAGGTGCGGCAGCTCGGCGGCGGGGACGCCCACCCCGGTGTCCGCCACGGTGACCTCGGCCCGGCCGTCCCGCTCGCGCACCCGCACCCGGATCGCGCCCTCGAAGGTGAACTTCAGGGCGTTGCCGAGCAGGTTGAAGACGACCTTCTCCCACAGCCCCGGGTCCACCAGGACCGGGGCGCCCAGCGGCGCGCAGTCGACCTCCAGGGCGAGCCCGGCGCGCTGCGCGGCCGAGCGGAACACCGAGGCCAGCTCGGCGGTCAGCCGCGCCAGGTCGACCGGCTCCGGGCGGGCCCGCATCCGGCCCGCCTCGATCCGGGAGAAGTCGAGCAGCGTGTTGACCAGCCGCTCCAGCCGCAGCGCGTTGCGCCGGACGGTCTCCAGGTCCTCGCGGACGTCCGGATCGACAGCGGAGCCGGGCGCGCGACCGGGCCCGCCGTCCGCTCCGCCGTTCGTCCCGTCGTCGGCCCCGCCGCCCGCTCCGTCGTCCGCCCCGCCGCCCGCGAGCCGCTGCCGCAGGGCCTCGACCGGTCCCGCGATCAGCGTCAGCGGGGTGCGGAACTCGTGGCTGATGTTGGAGAAGAACGCGGTCTTCGCCCGGTCCAGCTCGGCCAGCTGCTCGGCCCGCCGCTGCTGCGCCTGGTGGCTGCGGGCACTGGAGACGCCCGCCGCCAGCCGGTCCGCCACCAGGTCGACGAAACCGAGCTGGTCGTCGTCGAGCGGCCGGTACCGGTTGAGGCCGACCACCAGGAAACCGCTCGGCCCCTCGTCACCGGGCCCGCCCAGCGGCACCACCCGGGCCCGCTCCGGCGGCTCCTGCCACGCCCCGCACGGCAGGTCCGCGAACGGGCCGCCCGCCAGCGCCGTCGTCGACGCCTCGCCGCGGCGGGCCGCCGCGACCGGCCACGGCCCGTCCGGGCCGGTCAGCGCGGGCGCGGCCGGGTGCCCGGCGGGCACGCCGGAGGAGGCGGCCAACCGGGCACCGCCCCCCTGCTCCTCGAACAGGTACGTGAGGGTGAAGGGCAGGTCGTACGGGTTGCGGGCGAGCTGCCCGGCGGCGAAGGCCAGGAACTCCTCCTCGGTGCGCACCGTCCCCGGGACGGAGCCCAGGTCGCGCAGCGTCGCCATCCGGCGCTCCGCGACCACCCGCTGGGTGTCCTCGCTGACCACGCACAGCACGCCGAGCACCTCGTCGCCCCCGTCGCGCAGCGGGCTGTAGGAGAAGGTGTGGTAGGTCTCCTCGGTGTACCCGGAGCGCCGCAGCCACAGCAGCAGCGCCTCGTCCCAGGTCGCCTCGCCCTCGGTCAGCACGTGCTCGATGCGCGGGCGGGCGTCCTCCCAGACCTCCGCCCACACCTCCCGGAACGGGCGGCCCAGCGCCCACGGGTACTTGCCGCCCAGCGTGTCGCGCCGGTACGCCCCGTTGCAGAAGAAGGTCAGCTCCGGGCCCCAGGCCATCCACATCGAGAACCGCGAGGACAGCACCAGGTCCACCGCCGAGCGCAGGCCCTGCGGCCAGTGCGCCGGGTCCCCCAGCGGCGTCGCCGCCCAGTCGACCCGCGCCAGGTCCGCGCCCACCACCGGATCGGCACCGAAGACCCCCCGTGTCCGCTCCCGCGCCACCGGGCTCCCTCCTCCCACCCGGCACCGCCGGACGCGGCACCGTCGTCACCATTCATTGTGCCGGGTCCGACCCCGGCCCTCGGCCCCGGACGGATGCCCGCTCCCCGGCCCGGTAACCGCCCGCACCGTCGGCCCGGTAACCACTGGGCTCGCCGACCCGGCGACCGCCCACCCCGTCGGCCTGGCAACTGCCCGCTCCACCGGTCCGGCGCCCGCCCGCCCCGCTGCTCCGGTAACCGCCCGCCCGGCTGCCCCGGTAACCGTCCACCCGGCCGGCCCGGCAGCCGCCCGCCCCGTCGGAGCGGTTGGCTAGCATGACCGCCATGACCGACCACATCGCGGGGCCGCCCGGAACGACGGTGCTGCCCCTGCGGGGCGACCTCGACCACGACAACCAACGCGAACTCGCCGCGGAGGTGGACGCCGCGATCGCCCGCACCACCGGCGCCCTCGTCCTCGACGTGTCGACGGTCACCTTCGCCGACTCCTCCGCCCTGCGGACCCTGGTCCTGGCGCAGCAGCGGATGGAGGCGGCGGACGGCGCGCTGGTCCTGCTCGGACCGCTCGGGCCCGCGCTCCGGCGGCTGCTGGAGATCACCGCCACCGACGGCTACTTCACCGTCGCCGACACCCTGCCGCTGGCCCTGGCGGCGGCCGCGGAACTCCTGCGCCGCGACCCGCGCGCAGCCGGCACCGGCTGATCCGGACCCGGGCCGCGCCGCATCATCCGCCCCGCCCGGGGCACAAGCTCCCCGACCCCTCCGCCCGGCCACACCGGCCGGCCCGAACGGTGCCGCAGACGATTCGAGGTCGTTCATGTCCCACGACGACGCCCTGCCGCTGACCCCGGAGGCCGCCGTCCCCGAAGACCGGCCGCCCGAGCCGGTGCCGGCGCCCGGGCCGCTGCTGACGGACGGGCCCGTGCGGACGGCGGAACCCGTGCGGACGGTCGAGCCCGAGCCGGAGGCGCAGCCCGTGCGGACGGCGGGCCAGGCCCGCACCGCACTCGCCCGACTGCTGGCCGCCGCCGGGCACCCCGGCGGCCGGGTGCTGGCCGACGCACAGCTGGCGGTCACCGAGCTCGTCGCCAACGCCATGAGCCACGGCGGCGGCCTGACCTGCTTCGACGCCCGCCTCGGCCGCTGCGGCACCGAGCTCGTCGTCGACGTCGAGGACGGCGACGACCGGCACCCGGTCGTCCAACCGCTGCACGACCGCGACCCCGCCACCACCGGCGGCCGCGGCTGGGCCATCGTCCAGACGCTCGCCGCGACCTGCCACGTCGTGCCGCTGCCCACGGGCGGCAAGCGCATCCGGGTCACCTTCGCGCTGTGAGGCCCGCGTTCCGGGGGCCGGCCGCCCGTCGGCCGCCGGCCGCCGGAAAAATTCAGAGGATTCGATCGGTGACGGCAGGTCAGACTGGGCGCATGAACACCGATCGCCGCTCGCTGTGGCAGCCCTTCTCCGAGACCGCCACCCAGCAGCCGCTGCGCCCCCGCGACGGGCAGCGGCCCGTGCGGGCCACCACGTCGCCCTTCCTCGAACCGGGCCCGGCGCCCGCCCGGTCCGAACCGCCCCGCGCCACCGCCGGGCACCCGGACCGCTGAGGACGGCGCCGGCCACGACCTCCTACGGTCGGCCCGGACCGGCCGCCAGGTCGGCCAGCACCTCGCGGGCCGCCCGCGCCCCCGAGGCCAGCGCGCCCTGCACCGAGCCGGTGGCCCGGTGGTCGCCGCACACGTACCGGCCGGGGGCCCAGCGGCTGGTGCGGGTCAGGGGGTGCGGGGCGGGCATCGCGGGCAGTGCGCCCGGGATCCGGTAGGCGGCCAGCGGCTCCCAGCCGGAGGTGTCGCGGCCGTACAGCTCCGCCAGCCGGGCGCGCACCGTCCGCTCCTCGGCGGCCGTGCCGAGCACCGAGGTCGACACCAGCGAGAGTCCCGGCGGTGCGCAGCCCGGCACCACCTCGGACAGCACCACCGTGTTGAGCAACCGCCGGTCGCCGTCCACCAGCAGGGTCGGCGCGGCCAGCGGGCTGCGCTCCGCCGCGTGGTAGAAGGTCGTCACCGCGCGGGTCGGCGGGACCGGGAGGCCGGGCAGCAGGGACGCGGCCGCCGCGGGCCCGGCGGCCACCACCACGCAGCGGGCCGCCAGTTCCCGGCCGTCCGCCAGCAGCACCCCGTCCCGGTGCACCTCGCCGACCGGGGCGTCCAGTCGCAGCACCCCGGGCGGCAGCAGGGCGGCCAGTGCCGCCGGTACCGCCCCGATGCCCGCCGCCGGGAGCGCGAGCGTGCCCCGGACCATGCTGCGCCAGTACAGGTGGAACACCCTGGCGGAGGTGGCCAGTTCGTCCTCCAGGAAGACCCCGGCCAGGAACGGCCGCAGCACCCCGTCGACGGTCGCCCGCGAGACGCCCGCCGCGCGCAGGGCCGCCGCCGTCGGCAGGTCGCGCCCGCGCCGCAGCAGGGCGGCGGGCAGCAGGGCGTCCCGCACGGTCAGCGCGCCGAGCACCGCCGCGTCCCGGGCCGGCAGCACCCGCCCGCCCAGCAGGTCGCCGGCCAGTCGCGGGCGGCGCAGCGGGTCGACCACCAGGCGGCGGCCGGCCGAACCGGCCAGGCCGAAGCCCGGGGTGAAGGGCCGCAGGCGCAGCGGGCGCAGGGCGAGGCGGCGCCGCAGTTGCGGGTAGGAGGTGTTGAACACCTGGAAGCCCCGGTCCAGCCGGAAGCCGTCGCGCAGGTCGGTGCGCATCCGCCCGCCCACCCCGTCCGAGCCCTCCAGCAGCCGCACCCGCCGTCCGGCCGCCGCGAGGTCCAGCGCGCAGGCCAGGCCCGCCACCCCGGCGCCCACCACCGCCACGTCCACCGCACCGTTCGCGTCCACCGCGCTCCTCCTGCCCTCGGCCTCCGGCCCGGGTGGGCCCGGAACCCATTCGGAACCGGACCGCCGGACGGATGGACCGCCGACCGGTGCCGGTTCCGGGGCTACCGTGGAGGGCGTGGACGTGGAACGGGCGGGCCTGCGGGAGCGGCTCGGTGCGGCCCTGTTCGCCAGGGTGGCCGGGCCGGAGGGCCCCGCCGTCCGGGAGCGCGTCCACGGCACCCCGGGGCCGCGCCGGTTCGGCCCGGAGCGGCCGATCCGGCGGGTGCACGGCGACGCCGCGATGTTCGTCGGCGGACTCGCCGCGCTCCTGGTCCAGTCGCTGCACCCGGCGGCGATGGCGGCGGTCGCCGCGCACTCCGGCTACCGGAGCGACCCGTGGGGCCGGCTCCAGCGCACCAGCACCTTCCTGGCCGTCACCACCTTCGGCACCGAGCCGGACGCGCGGGCCGCGGTGGACCGGGTCCGGGCCGTGCACGCCCGGATCAGCGGCACGACGGCCACCGGGCTCCGCTACCGGGCCGCCGACCCGCACCTGCTGGCCTGGGTGCACGCGGCGGAGACCGACAGCTTCCTGCGCGCCCACCAGGCGTACGGGGCCGCGCCGCTCGACGCGGCGGGCTGCGACGCCTACGTGGCGGACACCGCCGAGGTCGCCGCCGACCTCGGCGTCGAGCGGCCGCCGCGCAGCCGGGCCGAGCTCGCCGCGGTGCTCCGCTCCTACCGGCCCGAACTGGCCCGGACGGCCGAGGCCCGCGAAGCCGCCCGCTTCCTGCTGCTCCACCCGCCCCTCCCGTGGGCCGTCCGCCCCGCCTACGGCGCGCTGGCCGCCGCCGCGGCGGGCCTGCCCGCCGCCGAGCACCGGGCCCTGCTGGGCCTGCCGGCCGACCCGCTCAGCGCCGCCGCGGTCCGCCCGCTCGGCCTGGCCGTGGTGCGGGCGATCCGGTGGGCGATGCCGGTGCCCTCCGGACGAAGCTGAACGGTCGGAGGGGGAATCTTTCCGGGCAAGTCGGGCATACGGACCTCGTCAGTGACGGAACGATCGGTCAGGAGGCCGTGATGAGCATGGGCGACAAGGCCAAGAACGCCGGCGACAAGATCAAGGGCACCGCGAAGGAGGCCACCGGCAAGGCGGTCGGCAACGAGCGCCTGGAGGCCGAGGGCAAGGCCGACAAGGCCAAGGGGGACCTCAAGCAGGCCGGCGAGAAGGTCAAGGACACCTTCAAGGACTGAGCGGGGCCGCCCCGAACGCGAGGGGCCCGGGCCGTTTCACCGGCCCGGGCCCCTCGCGTTCGCGTCCACCGTCACAGCACGTCGTGGCGGCGCTCCTCGACCACCACCTCGTCCACGCCGCGCCCGCCCAGGTAGCGGCGCCGCCCCAGCACCCGCGCGTACACCACCACGCCGATCAGGCCCGCCGCCATCAGGACGACCCCGACCACCGTGAGGTTGACGCCCGCCAGGTGCCAGTGCACGCCGAAGGCCAGGATCGCTCCCGCCGCCAGCAGGATGATGCAGCCACCGAGTCCCATGATCTGATCGCCTCCGTCACCGTGTCGTTCCGCCCCGGGACCGGGGCCGCCCGGCGTCTACCCCCGACCGGCCGGAGGATTCCCGTCCCGGGCCCGGTCGCTGACGCCGCGTCGGCCGCCCGCCGGTCGTCCGTCGGCCTCAGGCGCCGGCGGGGTGCCAGGCCGCCAGCAGCACGGTGGCGTCGTCCCGCAGCCGGTCGCCCTGGTGAGCGGTGATCCGCCGGACGAGCCGGCGCAGCGCCTCGGGGGCGGGCAGGCCGTCGGCCATCGCCCGGGAGACCACGTCGACCAGGCGCTCCTCGCCGAACGGGACGCCGTCCGCGTCCCGCCCCTCGGTCACGCCGTCGGAGTGCACCAGCAGCTGGTCGCCCGGTTCCAGGCGCGCGGTGTGGACGGCCGGCGCGGTCCGCGGCAGGCCGGCGGGCAGGCCGAGCGGCGGGTGGACGGGGCGCTCCAGGGCCCGGGCGACGATCCGGCCGCGGCGGATCAGCAGCGGGGTCGGGTGGCCGCAGTTGATCCAGGACAGGGTGCCGGTGACCAGGTCCAGGTCGGCGATCACGCAGGTCAGCAGCCGGTCCGGGATCCACCGGGTGAGCGCGGCGTCGATCGCCCCGGCGATGTCGTCCAGGGTGCCGCCGTCCCGGCGGGTGGAGCGGCAGGCCGCGACGGCCACGGCGCTGCAGCCCCCGGAGGCCAGGTCGTGGCCCATCGCGTCGACCAGGGTCAGGTGCAGGCGGCGGCCGGCCAGGTTGTGGTCGAAGGCGTCCCCGCCGATGTCGTAGGCGGGCTCCAGCACCGCGCTGGAGGTGACCTGGGGGCTGCCGATCGTCCGGGGCGGCAGGAACGCCCGGACCAGCTCGGCCTGCAGCGTCATCGTCCGGCGCCGGCCGGTGCGCACCAGCAGGTCGCTGAACGGCGTCTTGGTGGCGACCAGCAGCGCCGTCGCGGTGGCCAGCGCCCGGCAGGAGGCCAGCCGGGCGCCGTCGAGGACGGGCGCGGTGACCTGGAGCACCCCCAGGCGCCCGATGCCGTCCACGATCGGCACCCAGCCCACCGCGCCCGCGCCCGCGCCCGCCTCGGCACCGGTGCAGGTGCGCTCGGTGCGGTAGGCCCGACCGGCCAGCGAGCCGTCCACGTCCAGCACCCCGGGGCCGGACGGCCCGGCCAGCGAGGCGTCCTCCGGCGGGACGGGCAGCGCGGTCAGGCACTTCTCCTGGACGTCGGCCAGGTAGATCCAGGCGCCGGTGAGGCCCAGCCGCCGGGCCGCGTCCCGCACCAGCCGCGGCAGGTCCCGGGGCCCGGCGCGGTGCGAGTCCTCCAGCAGGCGGAGCACCGCGGGCCCGGCCCGGTCCTCGTCGTGGCGGCGCATCGTCGGTCACCTCCGATTCCGTTCCCCCCGCGCCTGTCCCACCATCCCGGACCCGGGACGCACCCGCCCGCCGGGACCGCCCCGCCACCCGCCGGACCGGTGGCGGCCCGGCCCGGCCGGGGCGGCCGGAGGCCGGAGCGCAAGGCTTCACCGCAGGTCAGCGGGGTCTTATCGCCGTTGAAAACCGTCATCGGTGCAGCCTTTGCCAAGGTGCGCGGCGATGCGCTTCACTTCCCCGGGTCGAACGACCGGGACGGGGAGACGGGGAGGCGGAGCCGTGGGCGCCGAGCACGACCAGCACGAGGAACCCGAGCAGCACGACCACGACCGGCACGACCACGACCGGCACGACCACGAGCACGGGCCGGGCGGGCACGACCACGGGCACGGCGGCGGCCACGGCGGGCACTCCCACGGGGTGGCGGCCGACGCCGACCGCCGCTGGCTGGCCATCGCGCTGACCCTGATCTGCGCCTACATGGCGGTCGAGGTCACCATCGGCCTCGCCGCCGGTTCGCTGGCGCTGCTGTCGGACGCGGCGCACATGCTGACCGACGCGGCCTCCATCGTGCTGGCGCTGGTGGCGATGCGGCTGGCCGCCAGGCCCGCCCGGGGCGGGTTCACCTTCGGCCTCAAGCGCGCCGAGATCCTCTCCGCCCAGGTCAACGGGCTGACCCTGATGCTGCTGGCGGCCTGGCTGACGTACGAGGCGGTGGAGCGGCTGATCGACCCGCCGCAGGTCACCGGCTCGCTGGTGCTGTACACCGCGCTGGCCGGCATCGCGGTCAACGTCGCCGCCGCGTGGTGCCTCTCCCGGGCCAACCGCACCTCGCTGAACGTCGAGGGCGCCTACCAGCACGTCCTCAACGACCTGTTCGGCTTCGTCGCCACCGCCGCAGCGGGCCTGGTCGTCATGACCACGGGCTTCGCCCGCGCCGACGCGATCGTCTCGCTGGTCGTGGTGGTGCTGATGGTCAAGGCCGGGTGGGGGCTGCTCAAGGAGTCCGGCCGGATCTTCCTGGAGGCCGCCCCGGCCGGGACCGACCCGGACGCGATCGGCGCGGCCATGGCCGCCCGCCCCGGCGTGGTCGAGGTGCACGACCTGCACGTCTGGCAGATCACCTCCGGCCAGACCGCACTCTCCGCGCACGTCCTGGTCGCCCCCGACCGGGACTGCCACGCGGTGCGCGCCGCCCTGGAGCGGGAACTCGCCCACGCCGCCGGCATCACCCACACCACCCTCCAGGTCGACCACGCGGCCGCCGAACTCCTCACCGTCGGCGCCCCGCGGACCCCGGGCGCCCACTGCGCGGAACCGCACGGCGCCGTCCACCGTTAGACGCCCGGTGGGACGCCCCGGTCGGACGCACGGGTGCGGTGCGCCGGGCGCGTACGCAGGGTGAGCGGGCGCGTGCCCCCGGCGGCAATCGAACTCGCTGACGGATCGTCAAATTCCGTTCCACCGGCGGGTTGACCGCACCGGGCAATCCGGGAAACCGGGTGCCGTGATTACGTTCCGTCAGTATGCTGGTACGTGCGCGGCCACCTGGCCGGGCGGACGCCGGGGGAGGCGCGATGGCCGGGCGCGGGGCGGTGCGCGGGGGGCGGGGCGCCGGCGTGCCCGTGGCCCTGCTCGCCGTGCTGCTCTCCGCGCTGCTCGCCCTGCTCGCGGCCGGCCCCCCGGCCCAGGCCCGGGCGCCCCGCCCGCCGGCCTCCGCCACGGCCGAGGAACACCTGGAGTGCGGGCACCAGCAGGAGGCGCAGGCCCCGGCCGGGCGCGCCCGCGCCCACCACCGGGCGAACGGCGGCCCGCCCGCCCGCCCGCAGGACCGTCCCGAGGACGGGGCCGCCGCCGACCCGTCCGCCCCCGTGCCCGCGGGCCCCGCGCCCACCGGGTCCAGACCGGCCGCGCTCGCGCGCCTCCAGGTCTTCCGCTGCTGAGTCGGCCCGCGCACTGACGGCGACCGGCCGTGCCCCGGCACGCCCGGAAGCGACGTGCCCGGAACCCGCCGAGGCCAGGCTCCCGACGTCCCGTCAGTCCGCTCCGCTGCCCGGAACCAGCAGCCCCCGTCCCGGCCGACGCCGGGCGGGCGGAAGGAGACCCGATGCGAACGCCCGTGCACCACCACGCCCCCGCCCTCCCGCACCGGAAGGCCCGCGCGCTGTGAACCTCAACCCCGAGCCCGGCCCCGAGTTCGACCGCGCCACTGCCTTACGCGGTGCCCTCGCCCACTGGCGCCAGGACGTGCCCGCCTCGCTGGTGGTCTTCCTGGTCGCCGTCCCGCTGTGCGTCGGCGTCGCCGTCGCCTCCGGCGTGTCCGCCGAACGCGGACTGGTCACCGGCATCGTCGGCGGCCTGGTGGTCGGCCTGCTGCCCGGCAGCAGCCTCCAGGTCAGCGGCCCCGCGGCCGGCCTGACCGTCCTCGTCGCCGACGCCGTCCACCGCTTCGGCCCCGCCTCGCTCGGCGTGCTGGTGCTCGCCGCCGGACTCCTCCAGATCGCCATGGGCCTGCTGCGCACCGGCCGCTGGTTCCGGGCGATCTCGCTGTCCGTCGTGCACGGCATGCTGGCGGGCATCGGCCTGATCCTGATCCTCGGCCAGCTGTACGCCGTCTCCGGGCGGCCCGCGCCCCGGAGCGGCGGCGGGAAGATCGTCCACCTGCCCGCGCTGGTCGGCGACTGGTTCACCGGCCGGGCGGCCGGCACCGCGCTGCTGATGGCCGCCGCGACGATCGTCCTGCTGACGGTGTGGAAGAAGCTCCCCGCCCCGGTCCGCGCCGTCCCCGCCCCGCTCGCCGCCGTCGCCCTGGCCGCCGCGGCCACCGCCCTGTTCCACCTCGACGTGCCCCGGGTCGAGGTGGACGGCCTGCTGGACTCGATCTCCCCGCCCACCCGCGACGCCCTGGCCGCGGTCACCGGCGCCGCGGGCCTCGGCACCGTCCTGGCCTTCGCCCTGATCGCCTCCGCGGAGAGCCTGTTCAGCGCCGCCGCCGTCGACCGGATGCACCACGGGCCGCGCACCGACTACGACCGCGAACTGACCGCCCAGGGCATCGGCAACACGCTGTGCGGCCTGCTCGGCGCCCTCCCGATGACCGCCGTGATCGTCCGCAGCGCCGCCAACGTCCAGGCCGGGGCCCGCACCAAGACCTCCCGGGTGCTGCACGGCCTGTGGCTGCTGCTGTTCGCCGCGCTGATCCCCGCCGCCCTCGGCCTGATCCCGCTCGCCGTCCTCGGCGGCGTCCTCATCCACGCCGGGGCCAAACTGGTCCCGCTGCCCCAGGTGGTCGCGCTCTGGCGCGAGCACCGGGGGGAACTGCTGGTCCTGGTCGTCACCACCGCCGCGATCGTCCTGACCACGCTCTTCGAGGGCGTCCTGATCGGCGTCGCCCTCGCGGTCGCCAAGAGCGCCTGGCAGACCTCCCACCTGCACATCGACCTCACCGACACCGGCCCCGACACGCCCCTGCGGATCCGTCTGAGCGGCAACGCGACCTTCCTGCGCCTCCCCCGACTCCTCGACACCCTCGAATCCCTCCCCACCGGCCGCCCCGTCGAACTCGACTGGACCGACCTGCGCCACCTCGACCACGCCTGCCGCACCGCCCTCCTCACCTGGGCCAACCGCCACACCGCGCACGACGAGACCGCCGTCACCTGGGAACCGCCGCTCACCCTCACCACCTGAGAACGGGGGGAGAGCACCGCCAGGGGCCCGGGGAACGGCGGGTCGATGCTGCTGACGGTCGGAGCCCATCGAAGGTTCGTGCTGCTGCGTGTAGTAACGGAACCGGAAGCAGACGCACGCCACGGCAGTGAACCTCTCGCAGCCACGGCCTCGCCGTTCCCCGAGCCCCTGTATGCACGCTCTGCCGAGCCCCTGGCGGTGCTCGTTCGCAGCCGAGTCCCTGATTTCGTCACGGCGGTAAGGGGAAAGGTTTCAGCATGCGGGAACGAGAAGCCCCGGAGTCCGTCGAAACCGTCCCGCTGTCCGTGGCGCAGCGTCGGTTCTGGGCGGCCGCGGAGCCGTCGCCCGGCAGCCCGGTCCACCACCTGGCGGTCGAGGTTCGGCTGCCGGGGGCGGTGGACGAGCGGGTGGTCCGGTCGGCGCTGGGGGTGCTCGCCGCCCGGCACGGGCCGCTGCGCACCACGGTGTCCCCGGACGGGGGAGGGGCGCCGGTGCAGTGGGTGCACCGCCGACTGCCGTTGCAGTTGCGGGTGGTGGAGCTCGGCATGATCCCGGAGCGGGACCGGCCGGGCCTGGCGGGCCGGTCGGCGGCGGACGCCGCGCGCCGCCCGTTCGACCTGGCCGCGGGCCCGCTCTGGCGGGCGCTGCTGCTGCGTTCCCCGACCCGGGGGCGGCTCCACCTGGTGGCGCACCGGCTGGTCTTCGACGAGCACTCCGCCGCCGTCCTGCGGGCCGAACTGCTGGAGGGCGTCACGGCGGCACTGGCCGGGAGGGCCGCCCGGCTCCCCGAACTCCCGCTCCGGTACGCCGACTTCGCCCTCCGGCAGCAGGACGCCGCGGAACGGACCACCGGGCCCGCCAGAACCCCCGACGTCGCGCCGCTGCCGTACGACCGCCCGCACCCCGGTGCGGCGGATCCCCGGGGCGCCCGGCGGGAGTTCGCGCTGCCGGGCGGTGCGGCCGAGGTCCGCCGGGCGGCCCGGCGGGCGGGGGTGGCCCCGGAGCTGGTGCTGCTGGCGGCGTTCGCCGCGCTGCTGCACCGCTGGGGCGGCGGGACGGACCTGCTGATCGGCGTGCCGGAGGCCGGGCGGCCGCCCGAACTGCGGGGCCTGATCGGCTGCTTCGGGACCGTCCGGCCGCTGCGGGTGCGGATCCCGGCCGACGCCTCCGGCGGGCGGCTGCTGGCCGGGGTGCGCGCGGCCGAGGCGCAGGCGCTCGCCCGCCGCGGCGACGGACCGGGCCCGCTGCCCGGAGTCCCGTCCGTCCAGGCGGTGTTCGGCCCGTCGGCCGGTGACGCGTCCGGTCCGCCGTCGCCGCGGCGGTCGGCGGGCGACGGGCACCGGGAGGGTGCCGCGCGGTGCGACCTCGCGCTGGTGCTGGAGGAGCGCGGCGGCGACTACCTGGGCCGCTTCGAGTACCGCACCGCGCTGTTCGACCCGGGCACGATCGACCGGCTGCTGCTGCACTGGCGGGCCCTGCTGCCCGCGCTGCTCGCCGACCCGGACCGGCCGCTCGGCGAACTGCCCGGCCCCCGGTAGCGGAACCGGCGCCCCCGCCGCGGGGCGGTCCGGGGCGAGGGGGAGAATCGTGCGGTCAGGAGTCGTCCGGGGGTCGGTGAAGGGGCCGTGGAGTGCCGTACGTCGTCGTCAGCGCGCTCAGCCATGACGGGGTGGTCAGGGACCACAACGAGGACAGTCTGGTCCTGGGCCCGTGGACGCTGTGCGCCACCTCCACCGACAGCCCGCAGTCCCTGGTGTTCCCGCTCGGCGACACCCCGGTGGTGGTCGCGGTCGCCGACGGTCTCGGCGGCCACCCCGCCGGGGACGTGGCCTCCGCGCTGACCGCCCGCCACCTGGCCGCCGCCGGGCCGCGGTTGCGCGCCGAACAGGACGTCACCGACGAGCTGCGGGCCTGCCACGCCGTCCTGCACGCGGCGGGGGAGGCCGACCCCGGGCTGGCCGGGATGGCCACCACGGTGGCCGGGGCGGTGTTCGGCGCCGACCACGTCCTGGTGTTCAACATCGGGGACAGCCAGGTCCACGAGATCACCCCGGACCGGGGCGAGGGCCTCGGGCTGCGTCAGCTCAGCACCGACGACAGCCCGCCGCCCGCCCCCGGCCGGCGCACCAGCCACCTGGTCACCAGCACCCTCGGCGGCCCCACCGCCCCGGCGGACCTCCGGCCCCACCTCGTCCGGCTGCCCGTCGAGCCCGGCGCCCGCTACCTGCTGTGCACCGACGGCCTCACCGACCCGGTCGCCCCCGAGGAGCTCGCCGCCCTGCTCACCGAGGCGGCGGCCGAGGCCGACGGCGACCCGCAGGGCGACGACCAGCGCGCCCTGGTCGACCTGTGGCGGGCCGCGATCCGGGCCGGCGGCCCGGACAACGTCACCCTCGCCCTGGTGCGGATCGAGGACTGACCGAGGACCCGGCCGGCCGCCGGGGCGCGCGGAAGGCGGTACGGCGCCGCGACGGCTCGTCCACCCGGCCCGACCGGGAGCGGCTCAGGACGGCCGGAGCAGCAACTTGCCGGTGGTGCGGCCGGACTGGAGGTCCGCATGGGCCCTGGCGGCCTCCGCCAGCGGGTAGGTGTTGCTGACGGAGAGCCGGATCCTCCCCTCCCGCAGCCAGTCGAACACCTCCGCCGCCCGTGCGCGCAACTCCTCGGGTTCGGTGGCGTGGTCGACCAGGGTGGGCCGGGTGAGGAAGACCGAGCCCCGGGCGGCGAGCGACTGCGGGTCGAGCGCAGGGGCGGGCCCCGAGGCCGCCCCGACCAGGACGAAGGTGCCACGCCGGGCCAGGACGCCGAGACCGGCCTCGAAGGTGTCCCGGCCGATGCTGTCGAACACCACGTCGACGCCCCGGCCGTCGGTCAACTCGCGGACCCTGGCGGCGAAGTCGCCGTGCTCGCGGACCACCACCTCCGTCACGCCGGCCGCCGCGGCCGTCCCCGCCTTCTCGGCCGACGAGACCGTGCCGATCACCCGCACCCCCGAATCGGCGAGCAGCCGGGACAGGTGCCTGCCCACGCCGCCGGCCGCGGCGTGCACCAGCGCGGTCGCGCCCTTGCGCGCGGGCCAGGTGGAGGTGACGAGGTAGTGCGCGGTGAGGCCCTGGAGCAGGACCGAGGCCGCGTCGGCGTCCGTGACGTCGTCCGGCACCGGCACGGCGGCGTCCGCCCGGACGGTGACGAGCTCGGCGTAACTGCCGGGCGAGGCCCACCAGGCCACTCGGTCGCCGACGGCCGGTGCGGACACCCCGGGGCCCGCCGCGACGACCGTACCGGCGCCCTCGCAGCCGGGGACGAACGGCGCGACCGCCGCCGTCCGGCCCTCCCGCTCGTAGACGTCCTTGAAGTTGACCCCGACCGCCCCGGTCCGGACCACGACCTCACCCGGACCCGGTACCGGGTCCGGCCGCTCGGCGATGACGAGCACTTCGGGTCCGCCGGGTCGTTCCACCACGACTGCGCGCATCTTCTTCGTCCTCCTCGTTCCGTCGGATCCGCCCGACCGGGCGGCCCGTGACTGCGGTCCGGGCGCGGTGACGCCTGCAGCGCGCCCGTCCTGCCTGTGCGTCGTCCGTCCGGGTGCCGCCGACCCGGGCCCGTCACTCCGCGGCGCTCACCGCACGCTCCGCAGGATCACCCAGGTGACGGCGAGGAAGCCCACCGTCACCAGCCCCAGGCAGGTCCGCAGGCCGTCGGCCCGCGCCCCGACCAGCATCGGGCCGAAGAGCCCGACCGCCACCGCACCGCCGATCTGCCGGAAGGCGTTGAGCGAGCCGGAGGCGAGTCCGGACCGCTCGGCGGGCAGGGCCCGGAGGGCGACCGTCGGCAGGGAGGGCCCCATCAGGCCCGCGCCGAGCCCGAGCAGGCAACTGCCCGCGGTGAACACCAGCCAGTCCGGCGTCGCCCCCAGCGGCAGCAGGGCGAGGGAGCCGGCCGCCGCGGTGGCGGCCCCGGTCGCCAGCAGCGGTCGCAGCCCGGTCCGGTGCACCGCCCGGGCGAGGACGAAAGAGGCGAGGCTCCAGCACGCCGCGAACGGGACGAACGCGAGCCCGGCCCGGAACGCGTCGAGCCCCCAGCTCCGTTGCAGGTGCAACGAGATGGCGAACTGCCCACCGTAGGCGCCGAACTGGTAGAGCGCACCGACCGCGAGCGCGGCGGCGAAGCCGGGCCGCCGGAACGTCTCCGGCGGCAGGACGGGATGGGGGGAGACCCGCGCCGCCGCGACGAAACCGAGCGCGGCGACCGGGGTGGCCGCACACAGGGCGATCGTCGCCGGGGCCGTCCAGCCCGCGGCCCCGGCCTCGATCAGGGCGCCGACGCCGCAGCCCACCAGGGCGGCGGTCGCCGACTGCCCCAACAGGTCGAGCGGGGTCCGGCGGACCGGTGACACGGGCACCCACCGACGGCAGGCCAGTGCGGACAGCAGCCCGATCGGGACGTTGATCAGGAAGATCGCCCGCCAGCCGACCGCGGCGGTGAGCGCGCCGCCGGCCACCGGGCCGACCACCAGGGCGAGCGAGCTGATCCCGCCCCAGACGGTGAACGCCCTGGCGCGCGCGGCGGGTTCGGCGTACATCTGGGCGATGACGGCGAGGGACGCGGGCAGCAGCCCGCCCGCCGCCACGCCCTGGACCGCGCGGGCCGCGATCAGGGCGCCCATGCCCGGGCTCGCCGCGCAGGCCGCGGAGGCGCCGACGAAGAACAGCAGCGACACCAGGAACAGCCGCCTGGCCCCCACCCGGTCGGCCAGCGCGCCGCCGCCGAGCAGGCAGGCCGCCATCGCGACGGTGTACGCGTTGACCGTCCACTCCAGTTGCGCCAGGGAGCCGCCGAACTCCGAACTCAGGCTCGGCAGGGCGACGTTGAGGGCGCTTCCATCGAGCAGGACCATGAAGAAGCCGAGACAGACCGAGCCCAGCGCGGCACCGCCCACCGCCCGGCCGTCGCGGCCGATCGGGGCGGTGCGCCCGGCCGTTCCGATTGCTTCACCCATCCGACGTTCCACGTCCAGTCCGAATTCGCCGACCCCGCACGCCGACGGCCCGCGCGGTCTATAGTGTTCGATGGAGGTCGATCACAGTGCATCAAAGTCGCATCCTTGACGATCCGTCAAGTGCCGGTGCTCTCAAGGGTGATACCGGACCCCTCCACGGTTCGGGGGAGTGCGGGTCGCTGCGGTCGCGGAGGCTCAGCCACGCCGAACCGGCGGACGTCCCCCTGCAGGAGGCCCTGCAGGCGCTCGCCGACCCGGTGCGCCGCGCGATCGTGCGCGAACTCGCGGGCAGTCCCGAATGGAGCCGGGCCTGCGGCACCTTCGAACTCGGCGTCAGCAAGGCCACCCGCAGCCACCACTTCACCGTGCTCCGGCAGAGCGGGCTGGTCGAACAGCGGGATTCCGGAGCCCGCCGCTTCAACCGGCTGCGCCGGGCCGAGTTCGACGCGGCCTTCCCCGGCCTGCTCGCGCTCGTCCTCGCGGAGTGTGCGAACCGCACCGGATCCACCGGCTCCAGCGGCCCGGCGGGGCCCGGCGGGCCGGGGGAGTCCGGGGAGGTCCGGGCGAGCGCGTCCACCGTCGGGACGGACGCTCCGGTCGGTGCCCGTTGACCACCTCATTGCCGATTGACAATCACTGTCATAGTTTTGTCAGAGCCGGGCGGGACGAGGGCGGGGACCGGACCGGCCCCCGACCGCGGCGTGCCCTAGGGCCACTCCAGATCGCCGGTGGCCGCCCGGCCGGGCACGGCCGGGCCCGCGGGGAAGGGCTGCTGCGGCGATCCGGCCGGTACCGGTGGGGATCCGGCCCGGTCGGCCACCGGCCCCTGGCCGGAAGGGTCCGGGGTGTGAGTGGTGCGTGTGGCCGGGAACGGTGACATCAGTGGTTCGCTCCTACCGGGAGGTGATCGGCGTACGATGACGGTCGTGGACCAGCCCGCGTTCGGCCGGCGGCTGAGGCAGCTGCGCCTGGAACGGGGCATCAAGCAGACGGAGTTGGCCGGCGGCCCGGTGTCGGCGAGCTACATCTCACGCCTGGAGATGGGCAACCGCCTCCCCTCGGCGCAGACACTCAGCTACCTCGCCACCACCCTCGGCGTGTCGCTGGCCGCACTGCTCGCACCCGAGCCACCCGGGCTGCCCGAGCTGCCCGAGCAGCCCGGGCCGTCGGCGGCCGCCGCGGGGCGGACCGCCCTCGCCGTGCCCTGCGCCGCCGGCCGGTGCGGCGGGGACGCGCCGGTCCCCGCCCGGGGGCCGCTGCTGGCCGAGGCGGCCGCCGCCCTGCGGGACGGTGACGGCCGCCGGGTGGTCGACCTGCTCGAACCGGTGGCCGACCTGGTCGACGGAGTGCCCTTCGGCTGGGGCTGGCACCTGCTGTGGCTGCTGGCCGAGGCGTACGGGACCGAGGGCCGCCCCGTCGCGCGGGTGGAGGTGCTGCGCACCCTGGCGGAGTGCAGTGCCGCGTGGGCCGGTCCGGGGGTGGACACCGCCCGCGCCGGGCTGCTGGCCGAACTCTCGGTCGGCGAACGGACGATCGGCCGTCTCGCCGCGGCACTGGAGAACGGCGAGCGGGCCGTCGGCCTCTCGCACCGGGCACCCGCCGCGGAACGGGTGCGGGCCCTGATGGCCCTGGCCGCGGCCGAGGCGGAGGCCGGCCTGCTCTACCGGGCGGCCGGGCGGATCCCCGAACTGCTCCTCCTCGCGGACGAGGTGGTGCCCAGACTGGCGGCCCAGGCCTACTGGACCTGCGCCGGTCTGCGCGGCCGCGAAGGGCGCACGGAGGAGAGCGACCGGCTGATGGACCGGTCGCTGGCCAGTCTGGACAGCCGCGACGACCTCGCCGGCTGGGCGCGGCTGCGGACGGCGGCCGGGGCGCTCCGGCTGCGCAGCGGCCGCACCGACGGCGTGGAGGCGCTGATCGAGCAGGCCCAGCGCGCGGTCGACCTGGTCGGGAGCCCTGGTCAGATGGCCGTCCTGTTCTTCCTCCGGGCCTGGCTGTGCTGGGCCGAGGGCGCGTACGACAGCGCACTGTCGTACGTCGCCGAGGCGCAGCGGACGGGCCTGCTGACCTTTCATGACCGGCTGCGCGCAGGGTTGTTGAGGAGCCGGTGCCTGCTGGCGCTGGGAGCCGAGGCGGAGGGCCGGACGGCGCTGCGCGCGGTCGCCGTGGAGGCGGAGGACGCCGGGTACCTGGACCTCGCGACGGAGGCGTGGAAGGCGCTGGCCGCTGCCCTGGATCCGGCCTGAGCGCAGCACCGACGTCGTGCCGTTTTCACCGTGACTCCCTTTCCTCCCGCAGGACGTGGGGACAGCACCGGACCTGTCGGGCCGGACCGCAGCGGGTCGGCCGGTCCTTTCTGACGCCGTGTCAGGTTCGTTCACCAGTTCTTGCGAGCCTAACTCATTCGCGAGCTGACTGACCATAGCGGCCATGCCTCTGACTGCGATTCAGGCGCCGCTTGACTTGATCTGACAGTCGTGGTTAGCGTGATTCCGCATTGACGGCGAGTGACACGCCAGGGATGCGCCGCTATGGCGCCGCGCCACCCGCCGTCCGGTACCGGCCGCACGCAGGCCGTTCTCAGGGCAGCTCCGAGCAAGCCCGGCACGATCGGCCGCCGCCGGGCCTCCTCTCCGTGTCCTTCGGCTCAGTTCGCAAACCGTGTCAGCCCGTCATGTCAGCTCGTCATGTCATCCGGTCATGTCATCCCGTCGTCCGCACCGACTCGTGCTCGCCCTCGTCAGCAGCCGGCCACCGCCGCGCCCCCGCACGCCCGCCCCGGCACGCCTCGCCACGCCCCGCTCCGCCATGCCCGCACGGGTCCGGCGGGGTCCGCGGGCGCGGCGGGGACGGGCGGTGCACCGCGCTGCCGCATCGCAGAAAGGCACGTCCGCCATGAGCCCCGGCAACACAGCGCCGCAGTCCCAGACCGTGCGCGGCGCAGACACGTCGTTACAGCCCGTCCCGCCGCAGACCGCTCCGCCGCAGTCCGCCCCCGGGCCGGACCCGTCCCAGGCGGTCGCGCACACCGCCGCGGACCCCGCCGCGGACCCGGTCCGCGAGAGCATGCGGCGGCTGCCCCGCCCGGTGCAGCTGCCGCTCACCTTCCTGACCGGACGACCGCTGGCCGGCCAGCGGCCCGTCTCCCTGTCGCCGGGCTTCCACCTGGCCACCGCCACGCTCTCCGTCCTGGCCGGGGTCGTGCTCTCCGGGGCGGCGTTCGTCCTGGGCGGCCCGTTCCTGCTCCTGCTGGTGCCCGGCTGGGCGGTCACGCTGCACGGCCAGCGCAACCTCCGGATGATGATCTACCACCAGTGCTCGCACCGGAACATGTACGGGCGCCGCAGGCTGGACGCCGCGATCGGGTACGCGGTCTCCGCGCTCCTCGTGATCCAGAACTTCGAGCGCTACAGCCGCGAGCACGTCGCCGACCACCACGCCGTGCACCACATGACGCTGCGGGACCCCACCGTCCAGGCCTTCCTGATCAGCCTCGACCTGCACCCCGGCATGCCCCGCCGCCTGATGTGGCGCCGGGTGCTGCTGAAGTGCCTCTCGCCCCGCTTCCACCTGGCCTTCGGGATCGCCCGGATCCGCTCCTTCTGGCACAACGCCGCGCCCGCGGAGCGGGCCATCGCCCTCACGCTGTACGGCGGCGGAGGGGCCGTGGCCGTGGTGGGCGGATTCTGGCCGGCCGTCCTGCTGGTGTGGGCCGTGCCGACCTTCCTCTTCTTCCAGGTCAGCAACACCCTCCGGCTGTGCGTCAAGCACACCTTCCCCGAGCCCGGCACCACCGTCCGCCGGGGCCGCGACTACTTCGCCGGCCTGACCAACGCGATCTTCATCGGTGAGCCGGCGCCGCCCCGCGGCCTGCCCGCCGCCGCCGCTGCCGCCGGGTGGACGCGGTGGACGCTGCGCATGCTCCTGGTCCACCTCCCGGTCCGCTACCTGGTGCTCACCGGGGACACCGTGGTCCACGACTACCACCACCGTCATCCGGCCAGCAAGCAGTGGTCCGACTACGTCTTCGCCCGGCAGCAGGACCTCGTCGACGGCCACCGGGGCTGGCCCGCGTACACCGCCGAGTGGGGGTTCACCGCCGCCGTCAACCGGGTGTTCGACTCGCTCTCGGCGGCCGACCCCGAAGAGTTCGACGTCGCCCGGATCGGCTCGGTCAGCAAGCGCGAGCTCTTCGCGGCCTTCGACGACTGAGACCCCGCCGCCCGTCCCGCCCCGCCGCCCGTCCCGTCCCGCCAGTCGTCCCGTCCCGCAGCCCTCCTGAAAGGCAGATTTTGACATGCCCATGCCTGACCGTCCGAACGGTGCGCCCGAACGGGAAGGCCGTCTGGTGATCCTCGGTGTCGCGGCCAGCGACAGCCACGCCGTCGCCAACCACCTGATCGCCCACGGCCTGCGCGCCGACGGCTTCACCGTCGTCAACCTCGGAACCTGCACCCCGGTCGCCGAGTTCGCGGACGCCTGCGCCCGCCACCCGCAGGCGGAGGCGGTCCTCATCGGCAGCCTCAACGGCCAGATCCACGAGGACCTCCACGACCTCGCCGAGGCCAAGCGCTCCGGCCGCATCCCCTGCCCGGTCCTCGTCGGCGGCAACCTCTCCGTCGGCAGCGCCAAGGACGCGGCCTCGACGGAACGCCTCTACGCGCTGGGCGTCGACCAGGTGCTGTCCGCCGCCGCCGATCTCGTCCCGGTCCTCGACGCCCTGCACGCCGGGGCGGACGGGGCCACCGGCCGCATCCCGGTCGCCACCCGCCGGTGAGCGGTCTGCCGGTGGCCGCCGCCACGCCGACGCTGGAGGAATCGGCGGCGTACATCACGCGGAGCGGCAAACCCACCGCCGCCGAGGTGCTGGCCCGGGCCCGGACCAGCGGCCGACCGGCCCTCCAGCCCCGCTGCGGCGTCGGCGGGCACCGCGAGATGGCCGCCCTGCTGCTGGAACTGGAACGGGAGGGCGCGCCCGACCTGCTCACCCTGACCATCGACTCGCACACCAGGCTGCGCCGCTTCGAGAGCGCCGAACGGGCGCTGCGCACCGACCACCGCACGCTCAACGGCTACCCCCTGGTCACCCACGGCTGGCAGCGCGGCCGGGAGCTCAACGAGCTGGTCGCCGTCCCGCTGGAGATCAGGCACGGCTCGCCCGACCCGCGCGAGCTCTTCGCCACCGCGGTGGCCTCCGGCGTCACCTCCTTCGAGGGCGGCGGGATCTCCTACAACCTGCCCTACTCCAAGGACGTCCCGCTCGCCGACTCGCTGGCCGCCTGGGCCGAGGTCGACCGCACCTGCGGCGAACTCGCCCGGCTGGGCGTGGTGATGGACCGCGAACTCTTCGGCACCCTCACCGCCGTCCTGGTGCCGCCGTCGATCAGTCTGGCCGTGAGCGTGCTGGAGGCGGTGGCCGCGGCGGCCGCCGGGGTGCGCTGCGTCTCCGTCTCCTACCCGCAGGGCGGGCACCTCGCCCAGGACGTCGCCGCACTGCGCAGCATCCCGCTGCTGGCGGCCCGCTACCTGCCCCCGGGGGTGGAGGTCCACGCCGTGCTGCACGAGTTCATGGGGGTCTTCCCCCGTGACCGCGGGCACGCCGAGGAACTGATCTTCTACGGGGCCCTCACGGCCCGGCTCGGCGGCGCCTCCAAGCTCATCACCAAGACCTACCAGGAGGCGTTCGGGATCCCCGACGCCGCCGCCAACGCGGCGGGCCTGCGGCTCGCGTCCGTCGCCGGCTCGCCCCTGCTGGACTTCGTCACCGTCGACGAGGCCGCCGTCGGCGAGGAGCAGGAGTGGATCCTGCGCGAGACCGCGGAGATCGTCGAACCCGTGCTGTCCGCGCCGAGGCTGGACAGCGCGGTGGTCACCGCCTTCGCCGCGGGCCGGCTGGACATCCCGTTCAGCGCCAGCCGGCACGCCCGGTCGGAGGTCATCCCGCGGCGCGACCCGTCCGGCGCCGTCCGGTACCACTCGCCCGGACGCCTCCCGCTCTCCCGCGCCAGCGCCGAACGCAACCGCCGACTCCTCGGCGGCCCCGCGGACGACGCCTCGGGCGCCAGCCTGTTCGCGGCGCTGCGCCGGGACATCGACCACTTCCCCCTGCTGTTCGGCGAGACGCCCGAGGGCGCACCCGCCGGACCGTCCCCCGCCACCCCGGGAAAGGAACCCGCCCCGTGACCACCCGCCCCGCCACCACCGGCCCCGTGGCCACCGACTCCGCGACCGCCGCCCGGCCCGTCCTCCGCGTCGGCATCGTGGGCGCCGGTCCGCGCGGTGTCGTCGCCCTGGAACGGCTCTGCGCGAACGCCCCGCTGATCGCGCCCGGGGTGCCCGTCGAGGTGCACCTGGTCGACCCGTACCCGGCCGGCGGCGGCCGGGTCTGGCGCCGCGACCAGGACCGCTCGCTCCTGATGAACACGGTCGCCTCCGACGTGACCGTCTTCACCGACCCGTCCGTCCCCTGCGAGGGCCCGATCCTCCCCGGCCCCACCCAGTACCAGTACGCCCGGATGGTCGCGGACGGCCGGATCACCGACGTCACCGACGCGGAGCGGGAGGAGGCCGCGGGCATGCTGCCGTGGTCCTACGGCAGCCGCGCCTTCAACGGCGCCTACCTGCGCTGGGCACTGGAGCGCATCATCCGCGACGCGCCGGCCCAGGTCTCCGTCCACCTCCACCCCACCCGCGCGACGGCCGTCGACGACCGGGACGGCGGCGTCCAGCACCTGTGGCTGGACGGGGAGGAGCAGCCCCTGGTCTGCGACGCGGTCGTCCTCGCCCAGGGGCACTTCGACGTCGCGCCCACCGGCGGCCAGCAGCGGCTGAAGTCCTTCGCCGAACGCCACGGGCTGCTCTACCGCGAGCCGCTCAGCCCGGCCGAGTGCGACCTCACGGACATCCCGGCCGGCGAACCGGTGCTGCTGCGCGGCCTCGGCCTGAGCTTCTACGACTACGTCACCCTGCTCACCCAGGGCCGCGGCGGGCGCTTCCGGCGCGACGCCGACGGCCGGCTGCGCTACGAGCCCTCCGGCCGGGAACCGCTCGTCCACGCCGGCTCCGGCCGCGGGGTGCCCTACCTGGCCCGTGCCGAGGTGCACCTGGAGGTCGTCCCCCGCTACCAGCCGCGCTTCCTCACCGCCGAGGTCATCGCCCGGCTGCGCCGCTCGGCGGGCCGCGGCGAACTCGACTTCCGGAAGGACCTGTGGCCGTACGTCGCCAAGGAGGTCGGCTTCGTCTACTACCGCAGCCGCCTGGCCGACGCCCCCGAGGACGAGCGCGAGGCCTTCCTCGCCGAGTACGGCCGGTACGAGTGGGACAGCCCGGAACTGCGCGGGCTCATCGCCGACCGGTTCGAGGACCCGGACCTGCACTGGGACTGGGCCCGGGTCGACCGGCCGAGCCGCGGCCGGCGCTTCGCCGACCGTGCCGAGTACCAGGAGTGGGTGGCCGGCCGCCTGCGCTGGGACCTGGAGCAGTCCGCCGCGGGCCCGGCCCGCAGCCCGTTCAAGGCCACCGCCGCGATCATGCGCGACCTGCGGGACGAGATCCGCCAGGTCATCTCCCACCAGGGGCTGCGCGGCGGCTCGTACCGGGACCACGTCGACCGCTGGTTCAGCGGCCTCAACAACTACATCGCCAGCGGCCCCCCGACCGCCCGCGTCGAGGAGCTGGCCGCGCTGGTGGAGGCCGGCACCGTCCGCCTGGTGGGCCCGGAGATGACCGTCGAGCCGGACGAGGCCACCGGGCGCTTCCTGGTCTCCTCCCCGGCCGTCGACGAGGAACCGCTGGCCGTCGGCGCCCTGCTGGAGGCCCACCTGGCACTCACGGACGTCCGCCGCACCACCGACCCGCTGCTGCGCCACCTGCTCACCACCGGCGGCGCCCGACCCCACGTCATCCCCGACGCCCAGGGCGAGCCGTACGTCACCGGCGGGGTGGACGTCGCGGAGGTCTCCTTCCGGCTGCTCGACGCCGACGGCACGGACCACCGGGGCCGCTTCTCCTACGGGCCGCCGGTCGAGTCGGTGCAGTGGGTGACCGCCATCGGCGCCCGGCCCCACGTCGGCTCGCGCACGCTCATCCAGGGCGACGCCATCGCCCGCGGCTGCCTGCGGACCGGGGTGGAGAACCTCGCGCTGCGCGACCTCGCCCTGGCCTGACCCGCACCCGCACCCGCCCCGACCCGTGCCCACCCGCCCCGTCCCGTCCCGAAACCCCGGACACCGAGGAGACCCCGCCATGACCGACCCCGCACCCCGCCGGATGATGGACCTGCTGATCGGCTACTGGGCCTCCCAAGCCGTGCACGCCGCGGCGGCCCTGGGCCTGGCCGACCTCCTGGCGGACGGCCCCGCGTCCGCCGCCGAGCTCGCCGGACGCACCGGCACCCACGAGCCCTCGCTCGCCCGGCTGCTGCGCTTCCTGGTCGAGCTCGACGTGCTGGCGGACGGCCCGGACGGCCGCTACCGCACCACCGGGCTGGGGGAGACCCTGCGCACCGAGGAGCACGGCTCGATGCGCGACCTCGCCCTGCTCTACGGCGAGGAGTTCTACGCGGGCTGGGGCCAGCTGCTGCACACCGTCCGGACCGGCGAGAACGCCTTCGAGCACGTCCACGGCGCCGCCATGTACCCCTACTTCGGGCGCAGCCCGGAGTCGACCGCCAGGTTCGACCGGGCGATGGCGGCGAGTTCCTCCTTCTTCGACCCGATCCCCGGCCTGTACGACTTCTCCCGGGCCCGGACGGTGGTCGACATCGCGGGCGGCAACGGCGTCCTGCTGACGACCGTGCTGAAGGCGCACCCGGGCCTGACGGGCCTGCTGTTCGACACCCCGCACGTCGTGGACGCGGCCCGGGCCGAACTGGCCGGCTCGGAGTTCGCGGACCGGATCGGCTACGAGTCCGGCGACTACTACGAGAAGATCCCGGGCGGCGGCGACGTCTACCTGCTCTCGCGCGTCCTGCACGGCCGGGACGACGAGAAGTGCGTCAGGGTCCTGGAGCGGATCCGCGAGGCCGTCCCGGCGGACGGGGCGCTGCTGATCGTCGAGCGGGTGATCCCCGAGGACGGTTCGCCCTCGCTCGCGGCCTGGTTCGACGTCCACATGCTCGCCATCGCGGGCGGCTCGGAGCGGACCGCCGAGGAGTACCGCACGCTGCTGGAGCGGGCCGGGTTCGAGCTGACCGCGCTGCACGGGCTGCCGCTCGACAGCCAACTGCTGGTCGCCGAGCCGCGCTGAGCGGCTCCGCCTCGCCGTGCCGTCCCGCAGTGCCGCCCCGCCGGGTCACCCCGGCGGGGCGGTGCCGCTGGTTCAGCCGTCGGAGGAGACCGGGGTCAGCAGCCGGTGCGGCCTGGCCAGGGCGAGCGAGATCGGGTCCCGCCGGAGCCGCTCGTCGGTGCCGGGGCCGGGCCGCATCGTGATGTCCGCGGGCGGGACCGGGCGGTCGCAGGAGGGGCAGTGGCCCGTCCGGTCCAGCCGGGTGCCGCAGGCGGTGTGGCCGAAGAGGGTCCGCGGCCCGCCGGTCGAGGCGTTCCGCTCGCCCCACTGGGCCAACCCGTAGATCGGCTCCCAGAGTTCGAGGCCGGCGTCGGTCAGGAAGTAGCCGTACCGGACCGGGGAGCGCTGGTAGGGCTCCTTGTGCAGGACGCCCGAGGCCACCAGCGCCTGGAGCCGTGAGGTCAGCACGGCGCGCGGGATGTCGAGGTGGGCGAGGAAGTCGTTGAACCGGTGCACGCCGTAGAAGGCGTCACGGACGATCAGCATGCTCCAGCGCTCGCCGACCACCTCCAGGGCGCGCGCGAGTGAGCAGTCCTGCTGTGCGTAGTCGGTTCCCAGCGCCATGCGGCCCAGTCTAGCCCAAGGTTCCTTCACCGAACCCGGCGTGATAGATTCGTTCAGGTTCAATGAACAGACCTGACCCTGCCCCTCCCAGCCGAGGACGGCCATGAATCCCAGCCCGCCTCCCGCAGCCCGCCGCCCCGCCACCACCCTGCTGATCGCCGCCTTCGGCACGCTCCTCGTCCTGATCGACTACACCTCCCCGCTGACCACCCTGTCGCCCACCGCGGCCGACCTCGGTCTCGGGTCCTCCGCCCAGACCTGGGTCCTCACCGGCACCCTGGTCGGCCTGGCCGCGCTGCTGCTCACCATGGGCAGCGCCGCCGACGACTACGGCCGCAAGCGGGTGTTCGGCGCCGGGGCCGTCCTGCTGCTGGTCTCCACCGCCCTCTCCGCGGCGGCGCCCGGTCCGGCCGTGTTCCTGGCCGGGCGGGTCCTCCAGGGCTGCGCGGCCGCCGCGATCCTCGCCCCCACGCTCGGCCTGATCGGCCACGTGTACCCGCCCGGTCCCGGACGGGTCCGGGCCCTCGGCATGTGGGGCGCCTCGGTCGGCCTCGGCATCGCCGCCGGCCCGATCTACGCCGCCCTGCTGGAACGGGCCGGCGGCTGGCGGACGGTCTACTGGGTGCTCTCCGTGCTCTCCCTCCTCCTGGTGGCGCTGACCGCCCTCGGCCTGGAGGAGTCCCGCAACGACCGGCCGCGCAGGATCGACCTGCTCGGCGTGCTCACCCTCGCCGCCGGCGCGTCCTGCCTCATCGCCGGCCTCGCCGAGGGCAGGCACGGCTGGGGCCGCACCCCGGTGCTGCTCCTGCTCGGACTCGGGGTGGTGCTGCTCCTGCTCTTCGTGCTGGCGGAGGCCCGGGTCGCCGAACCCATGCTGGACCTCGCCCTGTTCCGCAGCCCCGGCTTCGTCGCCTCCAGCAGCGGGGCCCTCTTCACCGGCCTCGCCATCGTCGGCCTGATGAGCTACCTGCCGATGGCCCTGCAGAAGGCGCTGGGGGAGTCCCCGCTGACGGCGTCGCTCGTGCTGGCGATCTGGTCCGGCCTGTCGGTGGTCTCCGCCCTCCAGGCCCGCAGGCTGGCCGGCCGGGTCCCCGCGACGACCCAGGTGGCCGGCTCGCTGCTGCTCTGCGGGATCGGCGAGGCCGCCCTCTTCGGGATGCGGCCGGACGGCTCCTGGGTCCACTTCGCCCCGGGGCTCGTCCTCGCCGGCATCGGCAGCGGAGTCCTCAACGCGGCGCTCGCCCGCCTCGCGGTCAGCAGCGTCCCGGCGGACCGGGCGGCGATGGGGTCGGGCGCCAACAACACGGCCCGCTACCTCGGCTCCGCACTCGGCGTCGCCGTGACGCTCGCCGTGGCCGGCCAGGCCACCTCGGACCGCGGGCCGCGCTACGCCCTCGCCGCCGGCACCGACCGCGCCGTGCTCGTGGCCGCGGCGCTGTGCGGCGTCGGAGCCGCGGTCGCGCTGTGGGCCCGGATCGCGGAGTCCCGCGGTACGGCGCCGGCACCGCCGACACCGCAGCCGGCCGGGCCGCCCGCCGACGGCGGCGCGGTCGACGGCAGCCCGAGCGCGGCGGTGTCCCGTGGCTGACCTGCGACCGCTCACCCCGGGTGCTCCCGGCGCCCCCGGCACCCCCGCTGCCCAGGCCGCTCCCGGCGGGATCCTGCTGGAGCAGGGCAGGGGCCGCGTCACGGTCAGGTCCGGCGGGCTGCTGCTCGCCGACAGCCGCCGTCCGGTCGTCGTCCTGGAGGGCCACCACCCCGTCCGCTACTACCTGCCGCCCGAGGACGTCCACCGCGGGCTGCTCGTCCCCTCGTGGGAGAGCACGTACTGCCCCTACAAGGGCGCCGCCGTGCACTACGCGCTCGCTCCGGACGGCGGCGAGGCCGTCGCCTGGTCCTACCCCGACCCACTGCCGGGGATGGAGGCGCTCGCGGGCCTGATCGCCTTCTACCAGGAGCGCGTCCAGCTGGCCGTCGAGCCCTCGGGCTGACCCCGCGGGCTCCCGCGTACCGGGTGGTGACCGCGGCGGGCAGCTGCAGGGTCGTGGCGTCGCCCGTCGCCGGGGCGGGGTGAGCAGGATCCGCCGGACGGCGGCGCTGGGGCCGAGGCCGACCCGGATCCACCGCGGGCAGGTGTTGTCTGCGCCCTCCCCGTACGTGTTCGGGGTGCCGTCGACGGCGCTGCCGGAACCGTACGCCCGCGGGTGGCTGCTCTCGGAGGTCGGCGGGCCGGGCGCGAGGTCGGCGGCCGGGGTGGTGCCGCGGGTGGCGGCGGCCGGCGCCAGCACGGCCCGGTGGTGGGCGGTGGCGTTCTCCTGCCCGGTCCGTCCGGTGGCGGCCGGCCCGGGCCGGCCGCGCCGTCGGCCCGTCGGGGGAGCCGGCGCGCAGCTCCGCGAGGGTGAGGTGCTGCCACAGATGCGGGACGGCGGCCGCGGGCCGGCTCGCAGCCGCGCGCAGGGCTCCCGCGCGGCTGCGACGCCGCCACCGTCGGGAGCGGCCGCCGGTCCCGGCCCGCGCGGTGGCGCCGGGGGTGGTCAGGGCCCCACCCGGGCACCCCGCGGCCGGGCCGACAGCCAGCACAGGGACGACTGACCGGCCGTCGGCCACTGCCCGCGGATTCGGGTCAGTCCCCGGTGGGCCGCTTCCCGGCGGCCGGGGCGGGGGTGCCCAGCAGCTTGTGCAGGAAGCGGTCGACCTGCTCCGCCAGCGGGGGCCAGGCCAGGTCGGGCCGGTCGACCCGCATCGAGACCGCCCCGTGCACGGCGGCCCGCAGGTCCAGCGCGACGGCGGCGGCGTCGTCCGGGGCGGCCAGCCCGGCGTCCATGCAGGCCCGCACGGCCGCGGTGGTGGCGCGCCCCAGCTCCTCCTGGAAGGGCGCCGCGGCGTGCCGGTTGAGGGCGCTCGCGTGCAGCACCCGGTAGAGCCCGGGGTGCTCGTGCGCCCACGCCCCGAGGACCAGGACCCGGCCGCGCAGCCGGGCCACCGGGTCGCCGGCGGCCGCCTCGGCCTCCCGCAGGGCGTCCAGCAGGGTGCGGTGGCAGTGCTCCAGCGCGGCCAGGACCAGCGCGTCCCGGTCGGGGAAGTGCAGGTAGACCGAGGTCGCGGCCACCCCGACCTCCCGGGCGACGGCCCGCAGCGAGAGCGCCTGGTCGTCGCCGAGCCCGTCGAGCATCCGCAGCGTCGCCGCGACGACCTCCGCGCGCAGGCGTTCGCCCTGGCCCCGGGGGTTGCGCCCGCGGGCGGGCCGGCTGCTCGGCGTCGGGGTTCCCACGGGGTCCGCTGCTTCCACGATGGGTGATTGTATCGGGCCCGCCATTGCCTTACAGTCGTAGCGCTACAGCTGTTCACCTACGAGGGGGAGACATGTCGGACGCACGGTTGGAAGAGAACAAGCGGACGGTGCTGGCCTTCTACCGGGCCGCGATCGACGACAAGGACCACGCGGCCGCCGCCGCCCTGCTCGGCGACCGCTACGTCCAGCACAACCCGCGGATCGCCGACGGGGCGGAGGGCCTGCGGGAGTTCGTCGACACGCTCCGGGCGGACTTCCCGCACCTGCGGGCCGAGGTGAAGCGGATCTTCGCCGAGGGCGACCACGTCGTCGCCCACGTCCGGGGCGTCCGGGTGCCCGGCGGCCCGGCGACCGCGATCGTCGACGTCTTCCGGCTGGAGGACGGCCGGATCGTCGAGCACTGGGACGTCATGCAGCAGGTGCCCGAGGAGTCACGCAACCCCAACGGCATGTTCTGACGCTCCGTCGGGGGCGCCCCGCCGCAGGGTGCCCCGTCGCGGGGTGCCCCGCCACGGAGGGGGCCGCCGCGTCACCCGTTCGCGTGCCGACGCTGCGTCACCGGCGGGGCCCGGTGACGGTGGAGGGGAGAGCGGTCCCCTTCCCGAGAGGCGTGCGATGTACCAGAACCAGTTGGCGCGGACCGGGGCGGGCGTCCTGGTGATCGGCGGACTCACCCTGGCCGGGTGGTGGGCGGCCGCCGCCGCGGCGGGGCTGATCGCGGTCGGGGTGCTGTGCGTGCGGATCGGGTTCCGCCGTGGGCGCTGAGCACCGCCCGCCCGCCCCGGGGGCGCTGACGGCCCGTCGGCGGCGGCCCGCGCTGCTGCTCGCCGCCGCGGCGGGCCTGCTGGTGGCCGCGACGGTGCTGGCCGGGTACGGGCTGCGGGCCTGGAGCGCCGCGCTGGGCGTCCAGGGCTGGTGGACGCAGTGGCTGTGGGCGCCGCTGGCCGCCGCGCTGGTGCTGCAGACCGCGCTGTACCTGGCGGAGCGGCCGGCGGTCGCCACCCCGGAGCAGCAGCGCGGGCTGGACCGGCTGGAGGTGGCGGTGCTGGTGCCGGTGTTCGACGAGGACCCCGGCTACCTGCGCTCGGCGCTGGCCTCGCTGCTGGACCAGCACCGCCGCCCGGACTCCGTCCACGTCGTCGACGACGGCTCCACGGTCGACTACCGCGGGGTGCGCGGGCCGTGGCTGCGCGCCGCCGCCGCGGCCGGGGTGCGCGCCACCTGGGAGCGGCAGCCCAACCGGGGCAAGCGCCGCGCCCAGGTCGCCGCCGCCCGGCACTGCCCCGGCGCGGACGTCCTGGTCACCGTCGACTCCGACGCCCACCTCGACCCGCACGCCCTGCACGAACTGCTCCAGCCGCTCGCCGACCCGCGGGTGCAGGCCGTCGCCGGAGTCGTGCTGGCGCACAACAACCGGCGCGGGCCGATCAGCCGGATCACCGACCTGTGGTACGTCACCAACCAGCTGGCGGACCGCTCCGCGCTGTCGCCGCTGGGCGCGGTGATGGTGTGCTCCGGCTCGCTCGCCGCCTACCGGGCCGACCTGCTGGCCGACCACCGGGACGCCTACCTCGCGGAGACCTTCGCGGGCCGGCCGGTCACCTTCTCCGACGACTCGATGCTCACCTTCTACGCGCTGCGCCGCGGCCGGGTCGTCCAGCAGCCCACGGCGATCGTCTTCTCCGTCATGCCGGAGCGGGTCGGCCACCACCTGCGCCAGTACGTCCGGTGGATGCGCGGCTCCACCATCCGCTCGCTGTGGCGGGTGCGCTACCTGCCGCCGCTCCACCCGGCGTTCCTGGTCCAGGTCCTGCGCTGGTACCAGCACCTGGGCGCGAGCGCCGCGGCCGTCCTGCTGCTGTCCCGCTCGCTGCGCGCCGGGGCGCCGCTGCCGCCGGCTCTGCTGGCCGTGCCGCTGCTGGTCGTCTCCGGCCAGACCCTGCGGTACCTCACCGTGCGCCGCTCCGACCAGTCGCTCCGCTCGCAGCTGGGCACCTGGGCGCTGACCCCGCTGGCGCTCGCCTGGTCCTGGGCGGTGCTCCGCCCGGTGCACTGGTACGCCACCGCGACCTGCCTGCGCACCGGCTGGGGCACCCGCCGCAACGGCCCCGAGGTCGCCCCGGCCCCGCGCCCCGCCCCCTGACGGCCGGTCCGACCGGGGGCGCCGACCGGGCCGGGGCCGCCGATCGGGCCGGAGCCGCCGGTCAGGCCGCAGTTGCCGGTCAGGCCAGGCCGAGCGCGGGCAGGACGGCGGACTCCACGTACCGGGTCAGGTAGTCCGCGTCGGCGGGCCGGCCCTCGATCAGCGGGCGGATCCGGGTCACCCCGAAGAGCATGCTCGGGACGAAGGCGAGGGCCGGGTGGTCGGCCGGGACCTCGCCGCGCTCCACCCCGCGCCGCAGCACCGCCTCCAGCGCCGCGACCTCGGGGGCCACCACCGTCTCGCGCACCGCGTCCCGCAGGTCGCTGTCGGTCATCACGGCGTAGCCGAGCGCCTGCAGCAGGCCGGTGTCCTGGTCCGACCAGGCCCCGGTGACCGCGGCCGCCAGGCGCAGGTCGCCGGCCAGCGAGCCGGTGTCGATGCCCGCGCAGCGCGGCTGCCGGTCGGCGCGCAGGGCGGCCGCGACGAACCGGGCCTTGGTGCCCCAGCGCCGGTAGAGGGTGGACTTGCCGCACCGGGTGCGGGCGGCCACGCCCTCCATGGTGACGGCCTGGTAGCCGTGGTTGCGGACCTCGTCGAGCACCGCCTCGAAGAACTCCCGCTCCCGCTCGGAACTGATCTTCGAACGGGCCGGGGCGGTGGTCGGTTCCGCGTCCTGGTCGGGCGGTCGCGTCACGGCTTCCCCCATGGTGTCGGCACGGTGGCGGGCGTCTGTACACTACCGAAACGTATCGATACGCGCCCGTATCGATACGTTGGCGTATCGGCACTCGCGGGCGGTCCCCGAGCGCGGTCCGCCAGTAAGGGGGGAAGGGTTGCCCGCTCGGACGGAACCCGCCACGACACCCGCCGCGGACATACCCAGGCCCCGGCTGCTCCGGGAACTCCTGCTCGTCCTCGGACTGTTCACGGTCTACAAATTCGGCCGGAGACTGGCCATCGGCCACACCGAGGCCGCCTTCCACAACGCGGACCGGGTCTGGGACCTGGAACGCACCGTCCGCCTCCCCGGCGAGGGCGCCGTGCAGTCCCTGCTGCTGCACGACCACACCGTCGTCCAGGCGGCGAACGCCTACTACGCGACCGTCCACTTCCCGGCGACCGGGCTCTTCCTGGTCTGGCTCTACCTGTGCAGACCCGCCCACTACCTGTGGGCCCGCCGGGTGCTGGCCGCCGTCACCTCGGCCGCGCTGGTGCTGCCCTTCGTCTTCCCGCTGGCCCCGCCGCGGATGCTCACCGCCAGCGGACTGCTCGACACCGGCCGGCTCTACGGCCCCTCGGTCTACGGCCCGCCGACCACCGACCACCTCTCCAACCAGTACGCCGCGATGCCCTCGCTGCACTTCGGCTGGGCCCTGATGGTGGCGATCGGCCTGATCGCGGCCACCCGCTCGCGCTGGCGCTGGCTGTGGCTGCTGCACCCGCTGATCACCCTGACGGTGATCGTCGGCACGGCCAACCACTACTGGCTGGACTCGATCGCCGCCACCCTGATGTTCCTGCTCGCCTTCGCCCTCCTCCCCGGCCCCGGCCGCACCGGCACCAACCTCCGCCGCCGCGGCCCGCACCGCGCCCGGCCACCCGTGGCCACCCCGGCCCACCCGTAGCCGCCCCGGTCGCCGCGCCGCGCCCCCGCCCCGGCCGCCGGGGAGCGGGCGCGCGGCGGCCGGGCGATCCTGTGCACACCGGCGGTGAGCGCCGGGCCACGGGACGGGCCACCCGGTCCCGGGGCACGCCGAGCGAGAGGTCGGAGCCGATGGAACGGGTGAAGGGCGCACTGACGGCCTGGGCGGCACTGGCAGCGGCGTTCCTGCTGGCCGCCTGGCTGCTCCCGGGCATGTCCCTGCACGGCGGCCTGCGCGGCCTGCTCTGGACCACGCTGCTGTTCTCCCTGGTCAACCTGGTGCTGGGCAGTATCCTCCGGACGGCCGCACACCCCCTGGTGGTGTGCTCGCTCGGACTCTTCCTGGTCGTCATCAACACGGTCACCCTCAAGACCACCGCACTGATCACCTCCGACCTGGAGGTCCGCGGCGTGGCCACCGCGTTCTGGGCCGCCCTGGTGATGTCCGCGGTCACCCTCGCCACCCGGCTGCTCCGGCGCCGCCACCGCGCCCGCCCCGTCGAGGCCGTCTCCTGACCCGCCCGCCGCAGCCGCCACCGTCCGGGAGCGCGCACACCGACGGCCGCCCCGGGGACGGAGACCCGGACGGCGCCCCGGTCACCCGCGCGGTGGCGCTGGCCGCCGCCGTCCTGCTGTACGGGCTCGTGGTGGGCCTCCAGTACGGCACCGACGGCTGGCACCTGCCCTCCGTGCTGGTCGCGGTGCCCGCGGTCGTCGCGCTCGCCTTCGGACCGCCCGCGATCCTCGCCTCCGCGTTCCTCGCGGTCGCCACCCGCTGGGCGTTCACCCTCTCCGACCCCGGGCGCACCGGCGCCGCCGTCGGCACCACCCTGGTGATCCTCGGCATCGCCGCGCTCGGCTGCTTCGTGGTCCGCCGCCGCGAACGCTCCGCGGCCCGCCTGGTCAGCGTCGCCACCGTCGCCGAGACCGCCCAGCGCGCCGTGCTGCGCCCCGTCCCGGCCACCGTCGGCGGGTTCCGGGCCGCCGCCAACTACCGGGCCGCCGCCCGCTACGCCCGGATCGGCGGGGACCTCTACGCCGTCGCGGACACCCCGGCCGGACTGCGCGCGCTGATCGGCGACGTCCGCGGCAAGGGCCTGGACGCGGTGGCCACCGCCGCCGTCGTGCTCGGCGCCTTCCACGAGGCCGTCCTGGACGCGCCCACCCTGGACGCCCTCGCCGACCGGCTCGACGCCAGCCTGCGCCGCCACCTCACCGACCCGGAGTCCTTCGTCACCGCGTTCCTCCTGGAGGCCGCGCCCGACGGCACCGCCCGCGGCCTCTCCTGCGGCCACCCCGCCGCCCTGCTGCTGCGCGGCACCGCGGTCCGCGAGCTTCCCGCCCCGCCCGGCCTCCCGCTCGGCCTGCGCACCCCCGCGGCCGGCCCCGCGCCGGCCCCCGCCACCCTGCTGCACCCCGGCGACACCCTGCTGCTGTACACCGACGGGATCAGCGAGGCCCGCGACCGCGACGGCGCGTTCTACCCGCTCCCGGACCGGCTGGCCGCCTGTGCCGGACTGCCCCCGCAGGCCCTGGTGGACCGGCTGCAGCAGGACGCCCACGACTTCGCCGGCGGCACCGACGACGACACGGCCCTGCTCGCCCTGAGTTGGGGCCCCGCCGCGCCGGACCCGCTGCGCAGCGCTTGAACCGGGGCGCGGCGTTCGAGGCCGGCGTCGACGACGCTCCCGCCGGCCGGTTCCCGGACGCCACCGGGCGTCACCCGGCGCCACCGGGCTCCGGTGGGCGTACCGTCGGAGCCCGGTACCGAGGAGGGCTCCCGATGCACGACGTGACCTGTTCGATGACCATCTCGCTCGACGGCTACACCACCGACCCGGACGGCGGCCTCGGCTGGGCGGCACCCGACGAGGAGGTCTTCCGGCTCGCCACCGACGAGGTCCGGGGGACCGGCGTCCACCTGCTCGGCAGGCGGCTGTACGAGGCGATGCTGTACTGGGAGGACGCCGACCGGGACCCGGAACTCGACTTCTCCACCCGGGAGTTCGCCGAGCTCTGGCGGGGGCTCCGGAAGGTGGTCTTCTCCCGCACCCTCCCGGCGGTGCGCGGCAACGCCCGGCTGGCCTCCGGCACGCTCGCCGAAGAGGTCGCCCGGCTGCGGGCCGAGCCGGGGGACGGCGACATCGCGATCGGCGGCGCCGACCTCGCCGCCCAGGCGGCCGGCCTGGACCTGATCGACGAGTACCGGCTGCGGACGTACCCCGTCCTCCTCGGCGGCGGCACCCCGCTCTTCCCCCGGGACGGACGGCGCAGGGACCTCGAACCCGTCGAGTCCCGCCCCCTCGCCGCGGGGGCCCGCTACCTGCGCTACCGGGTGCTCAGGGAGCGGTGAGCGTGCCCAGCGCGTCCTGGGCGAAGGCGACGGCGGCGGCCTCGGCGGGGTCCGGCGCGCCCTCGGCGGACGGGCCGGAGCCGGCCGCCGCCGAGTAGTCGACCGTGATCAGCGCGTTGCCCCGGAGCGCCGTCAGGGTGACCCGGCCGAAGTTGCCGTAGGCGACGTGCAGCACCGTCGCCCGGTCGCCGAGCCCGGGGACGGTCCGGTCGCCGGTGATCTTCCCGCCGGCGCCGGACGCGCTGGTCCGGTCGACGGTCACCGTCTGCTGGTAGACGCTCCCCGCCTGCGGGGACAGCAGCACGCCGACCTCCACCGTGGCGTAGCCGCCCCCGCCCGTCCAGGTGCCGCGCGCCGAGACCGTCCCGCCGACGGCCGGTGACGCGGTGCAGGTGGCGCCCTTGGCGTAGCGCTCGACCGTCTCCGGGCGCAGCAGCGCGCAGCCGTCGGCCAGTGCGGTGTAGAGCGCGGGGGCGGTGCTCGGGGCGGTCGGGGCGGGCGAGGACGACCCGTCGGCGGCGGACGTCGCGGAGGCCGTCGCGGCGGAGGCCGCGGCGGACGGCGCCGGGTCGGTCAGGTGGGCCAGCAGGCTCAGGGCGAGGACCACGGCGCCGGCCCCGGCGGCCAGGCCGCCGAGCAGCCAGGTCCAGCGCCGGGCGGGACCGACCGGGCGCAGGTCCGCCGGGTCGGGGAGGGTGGCCGGGGTGGGCTGCTCCGGCAGGACGCGGGTGGCCGCGGGGGGCGGCAGCGGCCGGGTGGTGGGAGGCGGCGGGGCCCCGGGCGGGGGCAGCAGCGGGAGGGTCGCGGGCGGGGGTAGCAGCGGGAGGGTCGCGGGCGGGCCCGGCGGCAGCGGCCGGGTCGGCGGGTCGTCCTGGAAGTCGGCCATGGCGCGGTGGACCTTTCGACTCGACGGCGGGTCAGCCGGCGGGCAGGTGGTAGGCGGTCAGCGTGCTCCCGTAGCCGACCAGCAGGGCCGTGTCCCGGAGCAGGACCTGCGGTTCGCCCGGCTGCCGGGCGAAGGACTGCCGCCACCGGGGGGTGCCGTCGGCCGCGCCGAGCGCCTGCAGGGTGCTCCCGCCGTCCGCGGCGGGCGCGGTGAGCAGGACCAGCCCCCCGGCGGCGCCCCGGACGGTGCCGCCGCCGGGGGAGCGCCAGGTCCAGGTGGTGCGCCCGGTGCGCAGTTCGGTGCCGGACGCGCCCTGCGGCCCGCCCAGCACCAGGGTTCCGGCGGCGGCCGCGCTCCCGCTGAGGTAGCCGGGGCGCGGGCCGCCCCAGAGCCGGGTGCCCCCGGCGGCGTCGAGGGCCGCCGTGGTGACCTGCCCGTCCGGGACCGCCGCGCTGCCGGGCGGCAGGCAGGTGACCACGTCCTGGTGGAGGGCCAGCGAGCCCAGGTAGGAGCCGGTGGCGATGGTCGCGGCGGCCGGGGGCAGGCCGGTGGGCCGGGTCCAGCGGGCGGTGCCGTCCCGGGCGTCCAGCGCGGCGAGGTCCAGCTCCCGGGTCAGGGCGTACAGCCGGTCGCCGGTCGGCGGCACGCACAGGTCCTGGGCGTCGAGGGACCAGAGTTGCCGGCCGGTCGCGCGGTCGAGGGCGGCGAAGCGGAACAGGCGGTTCGCGGCCTGCTCCAACCCGGCGGTCAGGGTCAGCACCAGCAGGTCGGCCGCGGCCGAGCCCCGGGGGCCGTAGGAGGTGCCGAGCGCGGGGCCGGTCCACAGTCGGTCGCCGCGGTCGGCGTCGTAGCCGTGCACGGCGCCGTCCGGGCCGGTGACCAGCAGCAGGCCGGGGACCGGCAGGGTGACGGACTGCGCGCCCGGGACGGGGTCGGCCGAGCGCCAGAGCGTCCGGCCGTCCCGGGCGTCGCGGGCCCGCACGGCGCCGTCCGCGTCCACGGTCCACACCCGGTCGCCGTCGCCCACCGGGTGGGAACCGGCGGCCGCGGTGCTGCTCCACAGCGTCCGCCCGTCGGCGCGGGCGTAGCCGACCAGGCCGGTGCCGTCCGCGCAGACCACCGCCTGCGGGCCGCAGCCGAGCGGGGCCATGCCGGGGCGGGGGAGCGCCACCGACCAGCTCTTCGGGGGCGCCCCGGCGTCCGGGCCGGGCCACAGCGCCCGGGCGGCGCCCGCGGTGGCGGCGGTGCCGAGCAGGGCCGTGCCGAGGACGAGCAGGCGGCGCCGGGTGCCGTTCGGGTCCTTCAGCACCCGGGCCAGGTCCCGCTCGTGCCGGCGCACCGTCCGGTCCGCCCCGCCGAGCCAGCCGGCGCCGGCCGTCCAGCCGGTGCCGACCGCCGGGCCGTACCGGAACGCCTCGGCGAGCTCGGCCGGGGCGGGCCGCCCGGCCGGGTCGCGGTGCAGGCAGCGCAGCAGCAGCCCGAGCAGTTCCGGCGGCACCCCGTCGAGGTCCGGCGGCTCCTCGGCGGCCCGGTAGATCAGCACCGCGGACGGCCCGTGGCCGAACGGCGGGCGGCCGGTGGCGGCGAAGGCCAGCACGGCGCCGAGGGAGAACAGGTCGCTGGCCGGGGTGAGTTCCCCGCCCGCCGCGTGCTCGGGGGACATGAACCCGGGCGTGCCGATGATCTCGCCGCTCGCGGTGGGCAGCGCGTCGAGGGTCGGCTTGCTGATCCCGAAGTCGATGACCCGCGGGCCGTCCCGGGTGACCAGGATGTTCGAGGGCTTCAGGTCGCGGTGGATGATCCGGGCGCGGTGGATCGCGGCGAGCGCCTCCACCAGCCCCGCCCCCAGCACCTGCAGGGCCGGCCCGGCGAGCGGACGGTGCCGGGACACCGCCTCGTGCAGCGACGGCCCGACGACGAACTCGGTCGCCAGCCAAGGCAGTTCGGCATCGGTGTCGGCGTCCACCACCGCCACCGTGTAGGCCCCGTTGACCGCCCGGGCCGCCGCCACCTCCTGGGCGAACCGGCGCCGGAACTCGGCGTCGGCCGCGTACTGCCGCTGCACGGTCTTCACCGCGACGGGGCGCCCGCTGTCGGTGACGGCCAGGTGGACGTCGCCCATGCCGCCCGCGCCGAGCCGCCGCAGCACCCGGTACGGGCCGATCCGCCGCACGCTCACGCCGCACCCGCCCGGAACGCGCGCAGCGTGGTCGCCGAGGCGCAGTACAGCGTCGCGCCGTCGGCCGCGGTGGTCCACCGGCCCTCGTCGGAGGGCGCCCGGGCCACCCAGCGGACCGCGCCGCCCGCCCGGTCCAGCACGGCCGCCGCGGACGACCCGTCCAGCAGCGGCACGGCGAAGAAGCCGTCGCCCGCCGACGGCGCCTGGAAGTCCGTCCCCGTCCCGCCCGGGTCCACGGCCCGCACGGTGGTGTGCCACAGCCCCTTGCCGGTGCCGACGTCCAGACAGTACGCCGTGCCCCGGCTCCCGGAGAGCAGCAGCCGCCCGGCCCCGAGCGCGCAGCCGAAGACCGCCTGCGGGACGGCGGGCGCCGTCCAGCGCCGCTGCCCGGTCGCGGGGTCCAGGGCGGCCACCGCGGTCCCGCGGACCACGAGCAGCAGGTCGCCGGTGCGCAGCAGCCGGGAGGGCGTCCCGGTGTCCGGGGTGACGCCGGTGGCCTGCCAGCGGGACTCGCCGGTGCGCAGGTCCACCGCGTGCAGGGCAGTGCCGTCCTCGTAGTAGCAGCGGCCGTCGGCCACCAGGCCCATCGAACTGCCGGAACCGTCGAGCAGCGGCTCGTCGCTGCGGGCCGTGGCGACCGCCGTGCTCCGGCCGATCTCCTGCTGCCAGCGCACCGCCCCGCTGTCCGGATCGACCCCGGCCACCGTCCCGCCGCCGGTGACGGAGGTCTGCCGGGCGAGCACCACCGTCCGGTCGTCCGCGCCGAAGACCCGCAGGCTCATCGCCGCCGCGTCGTGCTGGTCGGCGGGCACCGCGAGCGGACCCTGCCGGACCCGGCCCCCGCCGTCCAGCCGCAGCAGGTTCGCGAGCCGCCCGGACGTCCCGTACAGCACGCCGTCCTGCACCTGGACGCACTGGACGTCCGGCCGGGAGGACCAGGCCGGGCGCCCGCTCGCCCCGTCGTAGCCGACCGCCTCCACACCCGCGCCCCACCACACCGGGGTGGCGCCGAGCAGGGACAGCCGGTGGCCCACCGTCACGCCGGTGACCGGGGTGCTCCACAGCGGGGCCGGGGCCCCGGCCGGCGTGCCGCCCGCGGCCTCCGCCCCCCACGCGTCCACCGCCCGCCCCACCGGGGCCGCGCCGTCCCGCTGCGCCGCGCGGCCGGTGAGCAGCAGCGGCACCCCGACGGCGCCGGCCGCGCCCGCGCCGAGACCCGCGCCCAGCCCGAACAGGCCGCGGCGGCTGAGCGACTGCCAGGTCCGCACCGGCAGCGCGGGCGGCTCGGCCGCCGGCGCCCCCAGGTCCGCCTCCGCCTGCCGCTCCCGGGCGTCGAGGTCGGCGAGCAGCCCCGGACCCAGCAGCGCCGCCGGGTCGGCCGGGGCCAGCGCCGCCAGCACGGCCGCCGGAGAGGGCCGCCGGGCCGGGTCCTTGGCCAGGCAGGAGGCGACCAGCGGCAGCAGCCCCGCGGGCACCCCGGACAGGTCCGGCTCCTCGTACACCACCCGCCGGTTGACCCGGGCGGGCTCACCGCCGCCGAACGGCGCCCGGCCGGTGAGCGCGTGCACCAGCACGCAGCCCAGCGAGAACAGGTCCGCCGCCCCGGAGGTGACGGAGTCGGAGACGACCCGCTCGGGGGCGATGTAGCCCGGCGTGCCGCACACCGTGCCGGTCCGGGTCAGGTGGACGGCGTCGAAGGCGCGGCTGATCCCGAAGTCGATGACGCGCGGGCCGTCCCGCGCGATCAGCACGTTGCCCGGCTTCAGGTCGCGGTGCACCACCCCCACCGCGTGGATCGCCGCCAGCGCCTCCGCCAGACCCGCCCCCAGCGCCCGCGCCCCCGCCTCGCCCAGCGGGCCGAACCGCAGCACCACCTCGCCCAGGGTCGGCGCGGGCAGGTAGGAGGTGGCCATCCAGGGCCGCCGCCCGCGCGGCTCCGCGTCGACCACCGGCGGGGTGTGGAAACCGGTCACCCGCCGGGCCGCCTCCACCTCCTGCCGGAACCGGCGCTGGAACTGCGGGTCCCCGGCGTACTCGGGCCGGATCACCTTCACCGCGAGCAGCCGCAACCCGGGCGAACGGGCCAGGTACACCTCCCCCATCCCGCCCTCGCCCAACAGTCGCAGCAACTGGTGCGGCCCCACGAACACGGCCCGCTGCGCCCGCCCGTCCGCGGTGTTCCCGTCGGCAGCCACCGAGCCTCCCCGTGCGCGTCGCCGTCCAACCCAGACAGACACAGTGACACGTACAGCTCACCGGCGGTTCCGTTTTCCCTCCGGAGGCGGCTTTCCGCCGAAGGAGGGCTTAACTCGCGTGCTGAGTAAGTAAGATGACGCTCGGACAGCTCCCGTTCCTCCGCCGGCGGCGGTCTCAGGGCTTGCGCGCGACGCCGCCCGCGATGCAGCGCCGGCCCGCGGTCAGCGGCTTCAGCCGGGGGCCGACGGGCCACCAGTCGCAGCACCGGACCAGGCCGGGGGCGAGCAGTTCCAGACCGTCGAAGAGCCCCAGCAGTTCGTCGCGGGTGGAGAAGATCCCGCTGCCCATCATGCTGTGCAGGAACACCTCCTCCATCTTCCGGGCGGTCCGGCTGTACTCGTCCTCCGGGTCCAGGAAGTGACTGACCGCCACGTACGACCCGGACGGCAGCGCGTCGGCGTAGGCGCGCACCAGCTCCCGGCGGGTGCGCACCGCCTCGCCGTTGTAGTGGTGCAGCGTGCCCAGCTGCAGCAGCGCGATCGGCCGCTCCCAGTCCAGGGCGGACCGCACCGTCGCGTCCCGCAGCAGCGCCTCCGGCGCGAAGATGTCCCCGGCGACGACGGCGGTCCGCTCGTCGCCCGCCAGCAGGGCGCGGCTGTGGGCCAGCACCATCGGGTCGTTGTCCACGTAGACCACCCGGGCCCGCGGATCGGCGCGCTGCACCACGGTGTGGGTGTTCTCGGCGGTGGGCAGGCCCGAACCGCAGTCCAGGAACTGGGTGATCCCGGCCTCCGCGGCCAGGTACCGGCAGACGCGGATCAGGAAGGCGCGGTTCTCGACCGCGAGGTCCACGGCCTCGGGCGCGACCTCCGTCACCCGGCGCACCACCTCCAGGTCCACCTCGTAGTGGTCGGTGCCGCCCAGGAAGGCGTCGTACACCCGGGCGATGCTCGGCTTCGTCAGGTCGACGTACGGCGGAACGGGTTCGTCGGAGATCGTCTGTGACACGCCAACGGACTCTAGCCCGGACGGGTCGGCCCCCGTGGCCGCGAACGCCCGGGACGCACCGGGCTCACCCGTTCGAGCGAACGTCGGCCGCTCGGGGACGGGACGGGGCGGAGGCGTAGCGGGGCGGGCGGGGCGCGTGACGGGCGGGCGTGCGACGTCCGAAATCCGCCGGACACCACCCGGCGGATGGCGAAGGCTGGTGCACACGGGGCGCCCGACGACCCGAACGACCGGAGAGGAACGACCGATGACCGTCCACATGACGATCGAGAGCCCGCTGGGCGACCTGCTGCTGGTGGGCGAGAAGTCCGCGGGCACGGGCGGCGGCCTCGCGCTCGCGTCGGTGTCGATGACGGGCCAGCGGAACGCCGCCGTGGTGCAGCCCGGCTGGGAGCACGCGCCCGCGGCCTTCACCGAAGTGGTGCGCCAGCTCGGTGAGTACTTCGCCGGCGCCCGCGAGGAGTTCGAACTGACCTGCCGCACCCGGGGGACGGCCTTCCAGCAGCGGGTGTGGTCCGCGCTGGACGGCATCCCGTACGGCACCACCACCAGCTACGGCGGGCTCGCCGCCGGGATCGGACTGCCCCGCACGGCGGTCCGCGCGCTGGGCACCGCGATCGGCGCCAACCCGCTGCTCGTGGTGCGCCCCTGCCACCGGGTGATCGGCGCCGACGGCTCGCTGACCGGCTACGCCGGCGGCCTGGAACGCAAGCAGCACCTGCTCCTCCACGAGGGCGCCGGCCGGGCCGCCTGAGCGAGCCCGTCCCGCCGCCCGAACGGCGCCCACCCCCGGCGGCCCACCCCGGCGCCGGGCAGCACACCGGAGGAACCATGACCACCACCACCCGCCCCGGGGCCGCCACGGTCGAAGCCGTCGACGCGGTCGAAGCGGTCGACGGGGCCGACTGGCCCGCCCTGACCCAGGAGTTGGACGCGCACGGCTGCGCGCCCACCCCGCGCCTGCTGACCCCGGCGCAGTGCCGCGAGATCGCCGCGCTGTACGAGCAGCCCGGGCACTTCCGCTCCACCATCGACATGGCCCGGTACCGCTTCGGCTCCGGCCAGTACCGCTACTTCGCCCACCCGCTCCCGGAACCGGTGAGCACCCTGCGGGCGGCCCTCTACCCGAAGCTGCTGCCGATCGCCCGTGACTGGGCCGCGAAGCTGGGCCGGCCCGCGCCCTGGCCGGACACCCTGGAGCAGTGGCTGGACGCGTGCCACCGGGCCGGGCAGCGCAAGCCCACCCCGATCCTGCTGCGCTACGGCGCCGGCGACTGGAACGCGCTGCACCGCGACCTGTACGGCGACCTGGTCTTCCCGCTGCAGGTCGTGATCGGCCTGGACGAAGCCGGCAGCGACTACACGGGCGGCGAGTTCCTGCTGGTCGAGCAGCGCCCGCGGGCCCAGTCCCGCGGCACCTCCACCGTCCTGCCGCAGGGCCACGGCCTGGTCTTCACCACCCGGGACCGCCCGGTCCGCTCGGCCCGCGGCTGGTCCACGGCACCGGTCCGGCACGGCGTCAGCACGGTGCGCTCGGGCACCCGGCGCACCCTCGGCCTGGTCTTCCACGATGCCGCGTGACGACGTGGCGACCACGGTGGCCGGCCGGGGGACCCGCCGGTACACGCTGCTCGGCGCCGACGGCCGACCGTACCCGAGCGACACGCCCGGCGCCCTCGGCGGCCACCGCCCCGGGCGCCTGTACGGACGCCTCGACTGCCCGTCCGCGCTGCGGGCGGTGGCCCGCGGCGGCTACGTCCGGCACCGGGTGTTCTTCGCCGACGAGCCGACCGCCCGCGCGGCCGGGTACCGTCCGTGCGCGGTGTGCCTGCCGGAGTGCTACCGCAGTTGGAGAACCGGTGCGAGGAGATGACGTGGGACGGCTGACCGAGAGCCGGGGGCGTTCGGGCGCGGGGTGCTGCCGCGGTGGGGGAGAGCCGGTGCGAGGAGATGGCGTGGGACGGCTGACCGAGAGCCGGGGGCGTTCGGGCTCGCCGCTGGTCGGCCGCCCGGGCGGGTACCGGCAGGCGGCGCTGAGTGTCCGTGCGGCCGGGTACCGTCCGTATGCGGCGTGTTGCCGCGGTGGGGAGAGTTGGTGCGAGGAGATGACGTGGGACGGCTGAGCGAGAGTCGCGGGCGTCCGGGCTCGCCGCTGGTCCGGCGTCCGGGCGGGTACCGGTCGGCGCCGCCGGGCGCCCACACCGGGGCCGAACTCGCCCGGCTGGTCGGGCTGTTGGCCGGGGCCAGGCCGTCGGTCGAGTCGGTCGCGGTCGGCCACGGCCGGGACGACGCGTCCCGCGCGGCCGCCCGCGCCTTCGCGGAGGTCTGGCAGTCCGCGCACGGCACCGTCCTGACCGTCGTCGACTGGCCCGAGGACGCCGCCTCCTGGCTGCGCCCGGCCCGGCGCCTGACGGCGGGGGCGCCGGACGCCTGGGTCGTCACCGGCGCCGCGCGGGGCTGGGCGCAGCTGAGCCGGCGCCTGCGGCACAGCACCGACTGGCGTCCGGACCGGACGTTCGCCTTCGCCCCGCTCGGGGACGCCGCGGTCCTCGAACTGGCGGGCGCCGACACCCTGGAGGGCTTGCGCGGCGCGTCCCCCGACGGCGGCAGCTGGTGCGTCGGCGGCGGCCTGATCATCCACGACGACCACGACGACCCGGAGGGTTGAGATGGCGGCACTCATTCCGCGTCCCCGGATGCAGCTCGCCCCGGGCGCCGTCCACGTCCCCGGCTGGCTCACCGTCGAGCAGCAGCGCGAACTGGTGGTGGCCTGCCGGGGCTGGGCATCGGCCCCGGTGCCGATCCGGCACACCAGGCTGCCGCGCGGCGGGGTGATGTCGGTGCAGACGGTGTGCATCGGCTGGCACTGGCAGCCGTACCGCTACACCCGTACCGCCGGGGACGTCAACGGCCACCGCGTCGCGCCGTTCCCCGGCTGGCTCGCCGACCTCGGCCGGCGCGCCCTCGTGGACGCCTACCAGGACCCGGCGGCGGGCGACGGCTACGCCCCCGACACGGCGCTGATCAACTTCTACGACGACCGGGCCACCCTGGGCATGCACCAGGACAAGGACGAGCGCTCCGGCGCCCCGGTCGTCTCGCTGAGCATCGGCGACACCTGCGTCTTCCGCTTCGGCAACACCGAGAACCGCAACAAGCCCTACACGGACGTGGAACTCGCCTCCGGCGACCTGTTCGTCTTCGGCGGCCCGTCCCGCTTCGCGTACCACGGCGTCCCGAAGGTCCTGCCCGGTACCGGCGACCCCGCGACCGGCCTGGCGAGCGGCCGCCTCAACCTCACCATGCGGGTCACCGGCCTGACCGGCTGACCCCGCCCGTCCCGCCCGCCGGTACGTCCGTCAGTCTCCGGCCGAGGAGGCAAGCCGCGGCGAGCGCGCAGAGGCCGGCGCAGATCCAGAACACGTTCCGGTACCCGGCCTGCGCGGCGACCGTTCCGGTGACGGCTCCGGCCAGGAGTTGGGCGACCGGGAAGGTGGACGAGTAGAGCGCGGAGGCGGTGCCCGAGCCGCCGGGCACCTCCCGCTGCACGATCACCATCGGGAGGCCGGCCACCACCGCGGTCCACAGGGCGTTGGGCACCTGCAGGGCGACGAGGGCGGCGGGCGATCCGGCCAGGGGCAGCAGGGCGAAGAACACGACGGCGAGGAGGACGGCCCAGACCACCAGGCGGGTCCGTCCGACCCGGTCGGCGAACCGTCCCACCAGGACCATCAGCGGGATCTCCAGGAGGGCGCAGGCCCCCGCGAGCAGGCCCACCAGGGCGGCCGAGCGGTGCAACTCCCTGGTGACGTACAGGGAGATGTCGATGAGGTAGACCTGATCCGCCACGTTCACCGCGGTCACCGCCCCGAGCAGCAGCCACGTCCGACGCGGCACGGTGGCCAGGACCCGGCGCGATCCGGCCCGCCGGTCCCCGGCCGCTCGGGGGCGGGGCGGGGCGGGGGCCGGGAGGAACCAGCGCCCCAGCACCGCGGTGACCAGGAGGAGGCCCGCGGCGCCCGCGTACATCGGCCCGAAGCCCAGGTGCACGAGCAGGAAGAGGCCGGCGGGCGGGCCGACCACCCAGCCGGCCGAGAGGACGGAGCGCACCCCGGCACTGAACGGCGTCAGCTCCCGGCCCGTGGAGTCGGCGAAGTCCTTGACGTACGCGAACAGTTGGGAGAGGTGGCCGTCGTTCAGGCTGAGCAGCACCGCCCCGGCCGCGAATACCACGGCGTAGTTCCGGACCGCGCCGAAGACCGCCGCGCCGACGACACCGGCCAGCGCGGTGACGGCGAGGGCGGTCCGTCGGTCCCCCAGCCGGTCGGACAGCGGCCCCGCGACCAGGTCGACGCCCACCGCGGCCAGGGCGCAGCCGACGAAGTACAGGCCGACGAGCCCTGGTCCCGCGCCGACGGCGTCCACCAGGAACAGGCTGGTCGTGGTGCCGAAGACCGACATGGCCAGGGCGTAGCAGCCGGTGGCGGCGCCCACCACCACCGCCGTCCGGCCGGTCCGGGAGGTGCCTGCGAGCTTCACGTCGTTCCTCGGTCGCCGTCGGGTGGAAGCGGGCCGGTCGAGGTCGTCCCCTCCACCCGGTCGGCCGGCCCGTCGTCCTCCGCCGCGAGGTGTCCGGGCCCTGCTGCGTCCACCAACGTAGGTCGCCGCCGCGGGCGGGCCCACCGTCTTTCACGCCGCGTCGGGCGAGCGATTCGCCCCGAATGGCCGCTCCGTCCCCGCACCCCGGCCAGGGCCTCCCGGGCCCGGGGCGACCGGCTGCGAAGTGATCACCGCAGATCAGGGCGCGACCGGCCCGGACGACATCTTTCAAGGCTTGATAAAAGTCGATCCGCCGCGCACGTGGCCGATTCGGACCCCGGTGCCGGAGCCGGGCCGGGCGCGGGCTCCGGCACCGCGCCACCGGCCGCTGGCCGCGGTGCCGGTGGGGCGGTGCCGGAGGGGGTGGGTTCAGCTCGCGGTGCAGGTGAGCGTCGGTGCGGTGTTGGCGCCGGTGCGGGTGCCCTGGAAGCCGAAGGAGGCGCTGCCTCCCGCGGCGACGGAGCCGTTGTAGCCCATGTTGACGGCGGAGACCGACGCTCCGGTCTGGGTGGCGGTGGCGTTCCAGGCGTTGGTGACCTTCTGGTCGCCGCCGTAGGTCCAGGTGACCTTCCAGGAGGTGATCGCGGCGGTGCCGGCCTTGACCTTCACGTCGGCGGTGAAGCCGCTGCCCCAGTCGCTGGTGACGGTGTAGGTCGCGGTGCACCCCTTGTCGCCCGGCACGGTGGTGCCGGTGGTGGTGACGGTGACCGCGGCGGAGGCGGCGGAGGTGTTGCCGGCGGCGTCGCGGGCCTTGACGGTGTAGCCGTAGGCGGTGCCGGGGGTCAGGCCGGTGTCCGTGTACGAGGTGCCGGTGACGGCGGCGACCTTGCTGCTGCCGCGGTAGACGTCGTAGCCGGTCACCCCGGTGTCGTCGGTCGAGGCGGTCCAGGACAGCGTCACGGTGGAGGCCGTCGCGGTGCCGGTCAGGCCGGTGGGCGCGGTGGGCGCGGTCGTGTCGCCGCCCGTGCTGCCGCCGGTGTGCTTGAAGTCGCCGAGTTCGTCGAGGGTGATGACGTACGGGTCGCCGTACACCCGCTTGAGGAAGTCCGGCGAGTTGTTGGCGCCGTCCTGCTCGAAGCCGGACCAGGCCACGAAGTACGACCAGTCGGCCCGGTAGGCGCGCAGCAGGTCGGGGTCCGGGACGGTGCCGACCTCCGACAGGGCGGCGACCTTGGTGTCGCCGGTCAGCGCCAGTTCGCGGTCGTAGGTGAGGGCCACCGGGCCGTGGTCGCCGGCGGTGGGGTAGGAGTCGGCGCTGACCATGTCGACCACGTCGTCACCGGGGTACCAGGCCGGGTCCACGGAGTTCCACTGCCAGATCAGGTTGTGGATGCCGTCGACCTTGGTGAGCCGGTCGTGCACCAGCCGGTAGAGGGCCTTGGCCGACTCCGGTCCCTTGGCGCCCCACCAGAACCATCCGCCCTCGGCCTCGTGCAGCGGCCGCCAGATGACCGGCACGCCCGCGTCCTGCAGGCGCTTGAGCTGGACGGAGATGGCGTCGATGTCGCGCAGCAGCAGCTTGTAGTCGTTCGAGGTCGGGTCGGCGAGGGCCGCCTGGACGTCGAAGGTGGTGGAGTCGGTGTAGAAGCCGCGCCACCACTCCTTGCCGGGCTGGTCGATCAGGCCGCTGGGGGCGTTCCAGTGCCAGCAGAAGGCGACGATGCCGCCGCGCTTGTCCCAGGCGATGGCGTTGTCGGTGTCCTGGCCGGTGGTGCCGCGCTCCACCCGGCTGGGGGTGTAGTCCATCATGTCCAGGCCCTCGATGGCCGGGGCCTTGCCGACGTTGGTCTCGATCCACTGCTCGTGGGCGGCGTCCTGCTGGCCGCTGAGGATGTTCTTGCCGTAGTTCGCCGTCAGGTACTTCATCAGCGACTTGGCCTCGGGAGTGGCCTGGGGGTCGGTCAGTTCGCCGGTGGCGGCGTGCGGCGGGCGGGCCGGGGCCGGGGTGAGGGAGATCGAGTCGATCAGGTACCAGCCCCAGTCGTTGCTGATCGTCACGGTGTTGGTGCCGGCCTTGAGGAGCACGTTGCCGGCGGTGGCGTCCGCCCAGCTGGTGGTGGCGGGGAGCGAGACCTCCCCCACGCCGCCGCCGTTGACCAGCAGGTTCGCCTTCTTGTCGCCGTACGGCCCGGCGTAGCGGACCGACAGGCTGTAGAGGCCGCCGGGGCTGTCGGGCACGGTGACCGTCAGGCTGTCGCTCGACTGGTCGAAGCCCTCGACGTAGCCGGTGCCCTGGAAGCCGGTGACCGACGTGCCGACGGCGACGCCGTTCAGCGTGCCGTCCTCGGCCTGGTAGACCTGGGCCGCACCGGTCTCGGCCGCCTGGGCGGCGTCCGGCTGCAGGACCGCCGCCGCCGGGAGGGCGAGCGCGGCCGACAGTGCCAGGCCGAGCAGTCTGCTTCTGAACTGCGAGTGGGGGGACAAGGGGGGCCTCCGCGTTCCATGGTGGGGACAGTTGACCTGGGTCAACTGCATGGGAGCGCTCCCAAGAAAGCGTGGGGTGACCTGGGTGTCAAGGCACCGGGTGGATGTCCGATCTCCACCTACGCGGCGTCAAGTACCTTGCAGCGCCTAGGATTCGGGCCCGCCGGCGCCGGGGGGAGGCCCGGCCGGGCGGAGCCGTTCGTGGAACTTTCACGCCCCCGCGCGGGCGGACCCGAAGCCCGTCCTCCCGGGCGGACCCGAAGCCCGTTCGCGCGGGCGGCGGTCAGGGGCAGTTCTCGTCGACCTTGTACTGGAGGGCCCTGGGGTAGTCGTGCCGGCTGAGGCGGACGCGGGCCAGGACCGGGGCGTGGTTGAGGTCGTTGTCGGGGTCGGCGAGGTCGGCGAGGAGGGAGTCGAGCTCGGCGTGGGTGCTGAGCTCGAAGCCGCGCATCGGGTCCTTCTCGGAGCCGAAGACCTCCGCCAGCTTCTCGTAGCGCCACGGGTGCAGCACGTTGTAGAAGTCGGCCCCGTCGGACGGCCTGCCCTTGTAGTAGCAGGGGCTGACCAGCATCTGCTCGATGCCGTAGAAGCCCTCGTTGTCGAGGACGAAGACCACCGGCCGCAGGTGGTGCCGGACGTGGGTGGACAGTTCCTGGCAGATCTCCTGGAAGGAGCCGTCGCCGACGAAGACCAGCGGGCGCTTCAGCGGCTGCTGCCGGCCCAGCGCCACGCCGGTGGCCGCGCCGACGGAGTAGCCGATGGACAGCCAGCTGTTCTGCGCCAGGTAGCCGGCCCGTTCGGTGATCCGCAGGTTCATCGAGCCGAGCAGGGCGAACGCCGCGTCGGAGACCACCGTGAAGGGCGAGGGGGCCTGCGGGTCGCCGCCGGTGGCCTGGTGCTCCAGGAAGTGGTTGACGCGCTCGAAGAAGCCGTCGTAGGTCAGTTCGGTCCCGTCCGGGTGCGCGGAGCTCAGCGAGTCCAGGAACTCGGCGGTGGTGGCCGGGACGTCCAGGCCCGCCTCGCGGGCCAGCGCGAAGTGGTCGGCGGGGAACGTCCGGCCCGCCAGCGCGGTCTGCAACGCCGGGACGAAGTGGCCGAGTTGGACGTCCGGGAAGTACAGGGCGCCGACGCTGACGCCGCCGCGCGCCGCCACGATCCAGTCGTCGCCGATGGACTGCTCGCCGTTGAGGTTCTTGGACGTGGACCACGTCCCCAGGCCGATCCGGCAGCCCGCGTTCTTGAAGGTCTCGCGGATCTCCGGCAGGCTCGCCTTGCCGTTGTAGACGCCGGCGAACCGCGGATGCCGTTCGGAGACCACGGACTTGGCGCCCACCGTGGTGCAGAACTGCATCTCGGTGGCCTCGACGAACTCCAGCAGTTCCCGCTCCAGCCGGTGGCGCACGAGCTCCTCGCCCGCCCAGACGATCGGCGTGCCGAGCCTCGTGATCAGCTCCGCCGCCGCCGCGACGGCCTTGTCCAGGATCGCCTGGTTCCGCTCGGTGAACGGCCGCTCGTGCGCCCGGAGCCGGCCCTGCGGGGCGTCGCAGGGCGCGTGCCAGAGGTCCTCCATGACCTCCAGGTAGACCGGCTTGCGCTCGGTCAGGCAGGCGGTGATCGCGCTGTCGATCTGCGAGGGGGCCAACCCCGGGTTGGAGAGCACCTGCGCGTCCACCGTGACCTGCCGGTAGACCTCCAGGTTGCTCTCCCGGCGCGGGCTCATGTGGGTGGTGAGCAGGCCCACCGCCTGGAAGTTGAGCCACTGCTCGTAGGACGGCGCCCCGTTGATCGCGATCAGCGGGACGTCCTCGACGTACGCGCCGCCGACCGCGTTGAGCAGGTTGAACGCGCCCACGCTGTACGTCACCGCCACGGCGGCGACGCCCTGTTCGGGCTGGTCGGCGCCGGCGTCGGCGAGCCGCACCCGGGCGTAGGCGTCGGCCGCGTAGCCGGCCCCCAGTTCGGTGGGGGTGCCGACCCAGCGCACCGCCGTGGTCTCCTGCATGATCGTCAGGAACGGGCCGAGCAGGTCGCCCGGCACGCCGAAGACGTGGCGGATGCCCAACTGCTCCAGCCTGGTCGCCAGGTAACGGCCGACCGTCCATTCGTCAGCGCTGCTCATCGGTGTGCTGCCTCCTCGTGGTTGTGCCGACAGGGCTCGACCTCCGGGGCGTCGCGGAAGCCCTCGTGCTCCGGGGCTCCCGGCGGGAGTCCGCCGCGCCGGACCGCGGGTGCCGTCCGGCGGTCGAAGCGCCCGCGGTCCTGTTCGGCGTGGACGCGGCCGCACCGGTGCGCGCGCTCGACCGCTCGGGCTCCTCGGGTGCGGACGGAACCGATCGCACGGTGTCATCGGCCCGGGGCCCAACGTAACCAGACCGCTCCGTCGCTGCCAGCGGACATCGGCCTTCCGAAGCCTTCCGGCGAGCCGATCGTGTGCCGTCGAACGAATTCCGGTCGGTGCGGTCGACCATTCGGCGGGTCCGTTCCCGAGCGCCCGCACTCCTCGATCACGGCCGAATGCGCGTCCTGGTCCCGGTTCGGCGGCGAGCCGGGCATCGCGCGGGGTGGCCGCCGACCGGCTCGGGTTCCGGCCGCCGACAGAACTGACGTTCGGTCAACATCACTACACTGGCGCGGTTCCATTCGATCTGAGAACGGGAAGAGTCATGCGCCGTAAGATTGCATCCACCCTGGTCGCCTTCGGCATCGCCGCAGCGGGCCTCACCGTGGGCGCCCCCACCGCGTCGGCCGGAGAGTGGGGTTGCGCGGGCAACGAGATCGACACCTACTCCGTGACGTACGGCTCCACCATGTACGGCGCCGTCCACCTCTACTACGACTCGTCCACCGGCAAGAACTGCGCCGTCACCGTCGCCACCAGTGCGGGCGGGTACGGGGTGGCCAAGTACATGTCGGTGATGCTCGCCCGCTGTACCCAGACCTCCCCGTCCTCCACCTGCAGCCTCGACGACGTGAAGGTCGACGCGGACACCTACAAGTACTACGCGGGGCCGGTCTCGCTGTCGGCGGCCGGCCACTGCATCAGCGTCAGGGGCCGGGTCACGTACAACGGCCACGAGGCGGCCGGCAGCACCTACGGCGGGGTCCACTGCGGCTGACCCCTCGCACCCGCCCCGCGTCAGGCCCGGTCCCCGGCGCCGAGTGACACGACCCGCGGGGGCGGGGGCGGGTGCGGTGACGGCCCTGGCGGCGCGGGCGGGCGGCCGGCGGCGAAGCACGACCGATCCGCGGGGGGCGCGGTTCCGAATCCGGGGAGCAGACGACACCGAGGCCGCGTCCCGGCCCCGCCCGGCGGAGGGGAACCATGAACACCGAACCCACGACCCGTAGCACCCCGGTACCGGGACAGCGGAGAGCGGCGCGGACGAGCGCCGCCGAGGTGCTCGAACCGGTCCTGCGCGAGGTGTTCGGCGGCCCGCCGCCCTTCGGCCTGCGGCTGTGGGACGGCTCGACGACGGGTCCGGCGGACGGGCCGCGGGTGCTGGTCCGGCACCGCCGGGCGCTGCGCAGGCTGCTGTGGCAGCCGGGCGAACTCGGGCTCGCCGACGCCTGGATCAGCGGGGAGCTCGACGTCGAGGGCGACCTCGCCGAGGCGCTGTCCGACGTCCGGCAGGGCCTCGCCGGTCGGACGCTCGGGCGCCCGGCCCTGCGCGACTGGCCGGCGCTGCTGGCCGCGGCCGCCCGGCTCGGCCTGGTCGGGCCGCCGCCGCCCCGCCCCGGCGGCCGGGCGAAGGTCCGCGGCGCCCTGCACAGCCGGGGCCGCGACCGGGCGGTGATCAGCCACCACTACGACCTGTCGAACGAGTTCTACGCCCTGCTGCTCGGACCGGCGATGGCCTACTCGTGCGCCTACTACACCTCGGACGACCAACCCCTGCAGGCCGCCCAGGAAGCCAAGTTCGACCTGATCTGCCGCAAGCTCGACCTGCGCCCCGGCGCCCGCCTGCTCGACATCGGCTGCGGCTGGGGCGCGCTCGCCCGGCACGCCGCCCGCCACCACGGCGCCCGGGTCACCGCCGTCACCCTCTCCGCCCGCCAGCACGAACACGCCCGCGCCCTGGTGGCCGAGGCCGGGGTAGCGGACCTGGTCGACGTCCGCCGCTGCGACTACCGGGAGATCGCCGCGGACGCCTACGACGCCGTCAGCTGCGTGGAGATGGGCGAACACGTCGGCAGGGACCAGTACCCCGACTTCGCCGCCCGCCTGCACGCGCTGCTGCGCCCCGGCGGCCGGCTCCTGGTCCAGCAGATGTCGCGCGGGGCCGCCGCCCCCGGCGGTGGTGCGTTCATCGAGGCGTACATCGCTCCCGACATGCACATGCGCCCGCTCGGGCAGACCGTCGACCTGATCGAGGCGGCCGGCCTGGAGGTGCTGCACACCGAGGCGATGCGCCCGCACTACGCCCGCACCATCGACGCCTGGCGGGCCAACCTGACGCGGCACCGGGACCGCTTCGACGCCCTGGTCGGCCGGCCCACCGTGCGGCTGTGGGAGCTCTACCTGGCCGGGAGTTCGCTGGCCTTCGCCGAGGGGCGGATGGGCGTCGACCAGCTCCTCGCCCGCCGCCCCGGCGATACCGAGGAGACCGTCAGGCCAGCCGACTGGAACGGGAACTGACGCCCCGACATCCGCTCCGGACGCGAACCGGTGCGCAGACCGCCGAGAAGAAGAGTCCCATGCCCGCGCACGCCGCCCACCTCCCCGCCGACACCCGGTCCGTGCTGCTCGTCCTGCACGGGGGCAGGGCGGAGAGCCTCGCCCGCCAGCCCCGCCTGGGGCTGGCCAGGCTCCGGATGCGGGCCTTCGGCGCGGCGGTCCGCCGACTGGCCGCCGACCCGTCGCTCACGGTGGTCGAGGTGAAGTACCGCTACCGGGGCTGGAACGGCGGCCACGCGCACCCCGCCGCCGATGCGCGCCGGGCCCTGCGGGAGATCGCGTCCCGCGCTCCCGGGGCGAAGGTCGTGCTGCTCGGGCACTCCATGGGCGGACGGGCGGCGCTCGCCGTCGCCGGCCACCCCCAGGTGCTCGGCGCCGTCCTGCTGGCACCGTGGTGCCAACCCGCCGACCCGGTGGAACACCTGCGCGGCAGACGCCTCGCCGTTCTCCACGACCCGTCCGACCGCGTCACCAGCGCGGAGGGCTCCCGCGCCTTCGCGGCCCGGGCCCGGCGTGCGGGAGCCGACGTGCGGTTCGTCGCGATGCCCCGCGGCGGACACGCCATGATCAGCGGCGCCGGCGCCTGGCAGCGCCTGGCGGCCCGCTCGGTCACGGCGATCCTCGCGGGGGAGCCGCTGCCGGACCTCCCCCCGGACGCGCCGCCGTGACGCCACCGGCCGCGGAGCCTGGGTCTGGCTCTGGGTCTGTGTCTGGAGCTGGGCCTGGGCCTGGGCATTCCGTGACGTGACCCGGTCTCGAACGGGCGGGGACGGGACCCGTGGTGCCAGCCGGAGGGTCCCGTCCCCGCGGTGCGCGAGATGGCCGACCCTGGCTTCGCGCACACCCGGCATTCGCGGGGGGACGCGCGTCGGCTTGGTGCCGGTCGGCGACGTTCACCCGATCGGCTCAACGGGGGGTGCGCAGGGCCTGGTCAGAGGTGGGCCGGGTCGCCGCCGAGGCGGGTGTAGAGCTGCTGCCAGGCGCGGTCCGTGGCGGTGGGCGGCTTCCCGTCGCAGTAGGGGGTGCGGCCGTTGGCGGTGTAGTAGCGCATCACCTCCAGCACCGCGGCGGTGTCGGCGTCCCGGCCCGCGGTGTAGCGGTCGGCGGGCTCGTGGGACTGGTGGACGAGGCAGGTGGGAGAGGGGGTGGCGGCCTGGGGGTCGAGGTCGCCCCGGGGCGGGCCGGCGCATCCGGCCAGGAACAGGGCCGGTGCGGCCGAGAGGACGAGCAGTCGGGCGATCGCCGCCGGACGAGTGGACACGGGCGTTCTCCGGGGACGGCGTCAGAGGGCGGACGGCAGGCTGCGCAGCACCATGCCCGTACCGACGGCGAGGACCAGCAGCGCGGTCAGCACGGCGCTGTAGGGGGCGAGCGCGCGCAGCCGAGCGAGCGCCGGGCGGGTGGCGAGCGGGCCCAGTCGGTGGCCGAGGCCGACCAGCAGCAGGCCGGCTCCGGTCAGGGTGGCGGCCATGCCGACTCCGTAGGCGAGCACCAGGGTCACGCCGAAGACCGTCCGGCCGAGGGCGACGGCGCCGAGCAGCACCAGCAGCGCGGAGGGACTCGGTACCAGGCCGCCGGCGACGCCCAGTCCGATCAGTCGGCGCCGGTCCGTTCGGGCGGCCCGGCCGTGGCCGTGGTGGTGACCGAGCAGGCCGTGGTGATGGTGGTGGGGGTGCCCGTGCTCGTGGCCGTGCTCGTGGCCGTGCTCGTGGCCGTGGTCGTGGCCGTGGTCGGGCCCGTGGTCGTGCTGTTCCTCGTCATCGTGCTGGGGGTGGTGATGACGGTGGGCGCCGGTGTGGGCGGCGGCGGAGTGGACGGCCGCCCCGACGGGGACGGGCCGCGCTTCGAGCCTGCGCCGGTCGACGGTCTCCGTGGCCGGGGCGCTTCCGGTCCGGTCGCGCCGGGAGCGCAGGGCGTCCCGCAGGAGCAGTGCGCCGACGAGCAGGACGAGCCCGCCGCTGACGGTGCCCAGGCGGGCCAGCAGGCGGTCGCCCGCGAGGGTGGAGAAGGCGGTGAGCAGCAGGCCGGTGGCCAGTACGCCGGCGGTGTGGGTGAGGGTGACGGTGGCGCCGACGGTGAGCGCGTCGCGCGGCCGGCCGCGTTTCCCGGCCAGGTAGGCGGCCATGACGGTCTTGCCGTGCCCGGGCAGCAGGGCGTGGCCCGCGCCCAGGACGATCGAGAGCAGGACGGCGAGCAGGCCGAGCGGCAGGGTCAGCTGGCGGGCGGTGCCGAGCGCGGTGAGCCGGGCTTCGAGGGCGGCCAGCCGGCTGTCCGTGCGGCCGGCCGCCACCGCTCCGCTCCGTGCGGCGGGCCCGGTGCCGGTGCCGGGCCGGGCGTGGAAGGCCGCGGCGGTGACGCCTTCGGGGGCGTCGAGCAAGTCCCGCGGGTAGTCGTGCAGTTCGTGGCTGACGGACTCGGCGGGGACGTCGGAGCGGTCGAGGGCGGCGCCGTCGCCCCGGACGGTGATCTCGTTCCAGCCGACCCGGCCGGGATCGGCACCGGTCTCGATCCGGAAGTCCGCCCCGTCCCGGGCGAGTTGCCGCTCGGCGTGCAGGCGGCATTCGAGACGGCCGGTGCGCAGTCCGGCCGCACCGTCCTGGTAGTTGAACGCGGCCGAGGCGACCGTCCAGGCGAGGAGGGCGCCGTCGGCGGTGAGCCGGATCCGGTGGGCGGCTTCGTCGCACCGGCCGGCCGCCCAGGCGGCCCGTTCGGTGGCGCCGACGGTGCCGTCGTGGTCGGTGTCGGCGGCGGGCTGCTCCTGGAGGGTGGGGATCTCGGCCAGGTCGGTGACGGCGAGGGCCTCGACGCCCCCGGCCCTGACGGTGAGTCCGAGGTAGTGGTTGACCGAGAAGTTGCCGAGCGGGTGGGCCCGGGCGGCGGGCGCGGCCAGGGCGGTGAGGGCGAGGGCCGCGGCGAGCGCGGCCCCGGCACGGGTCAGGGTGTGGTGGACTGCCACGCGGTGCCTCCGGAGTGCGGAACGGCGGTGGGCGCGGGTGCCCCGTGCGGGCTGGCGGCGCGGCAGGGTTTCGGCGCTGGTGCCCGCACACTGTCTCGGCCGTCCGTCCGCGGTGTCCACCGGCGCGGCCGCCCCGTCCGGCCGGACGGGTGACCGTGCTGGGCCGCAAGGGTGATCGCGGCACGCCGGGGGCCCGTTCGCGGCGAACCACGTCCGAGGGCGGAGGACAGTACGTGTCGGCCGACCCGCCGCACGACATCCGTACGTCCCGCATCCGCCACGGATGCGAACGACCGTTCCTGACAAGGAAATCGGAGACTCCTTGATGAGCCTTCTTCGTCGATCCCCGGGTCACGGCTCCGCCGCCCGCACGGCCGCGGTCCTCACCGCCCTCGCCCTCGGCATGGCCGGCACCACCCTGCTCGGCACCGGCGCCGGGACGTCCTCGGCGTCCAGCCACCGCGAGGCGCCGCTGATCGCCGCCGACCCGCAGGTCGACAACACCGACGTGTACGCCTTCACCAGCCCCGACAACCCCGACACGGTCACCCTGATCGCCAACTGGCTGCCGTTCCAGGAGCCCAACGGCGGACCGAACTTCTACCCGTGGGCGGACGGCGCGCACTACGACGTCAACATCGACTCGCAGGGCACCGGGCACCCCGACCTGACCTACCGCTGGACCTTCCACACCGAGGACCTGCGCGGCACCGACACCTTCCTCTACGACAAGGGCCCGGTGAACAACCTCACCGACGACACCCTGCGCTTCCGCCAGTACTACACGCTCCAGGAGCTCCACCCGAACTGCGACCCGGTGACCCTGGTCGAACACGGCCAGGTCGCCCCGTCCGACACCGGCCGGGCCTCGATGCCCGACTACGGGCGGCTGCGGCAGCAGGCCACCGTCCAACTCCCGGGCGGCGGACAGACGGTGGCCACCCAGGCCGCCGACCCGTTCTTCCTCGACCTGCGGGTCTTCGACCTGCTGTACGGCGGCAACCTCTCCGAGGTCGGCCAGAACACCCTGGCCGGCTACAACGTCAACTCCGTCGCCCTGCAGATCCCCAAGAGCCGCCTCGCCTACAAGGGCGACCCCGCCCGCAACCCCGTCATCGGCGTCTGGTCGAGCACCGAGAAGCAGAGCATGAGGCTCAGCCCCGGCAAGGCCGACCCGGTCGGCGACTACGTGCAGGTCTCCCGGCTGGGCAACCCGCTGGTCAACGAGGTCGTCGTCCCGGCCGGGCTGAAGGACGCGTTCAACGCGCTGCCCCCGTCCGAGGACCACAACCAGCCCGCCGTGGTCGCCAAGGTCCTCGACCCCGAGGTGCCCAAGCTCGTCCAGGCGATCTACGGCCTGCCCGCGCCCGCCGCGCCGCGCACCGACCTGCAGGAGATCTTCCTCACCGGCATCGCCAAGGCCGCGAACGGCCCGCTCGCCGTCGACCTCAACTCCCAGCTGATGAACCGGGACATCGACCCGAACCGGTTCGTCCCCGCGGAGGAGCTGCGGCTGAACATGTCCACCCCGGTGACGCCGAAGCCGGACCGCCTCGGCGTCCTCAACGGCGACTTCCAGGGCTTCCCCAACGGCCGCCGCCTCGGCGACGACGTCGTCGACATCGCCCTGCAGGTCGTCGAGGGCGCCACCCCCGGCAAGTTCGTCCAGGCCCTCGCCGCCGGCGACAAGGTCAACGGGCCCGGCAAGCCGTTCGCCGCGACCTTCCCGTACCTGGCCCTGCCCTACGACAAGGCCGTCAACCAGAAGTGACCACCCGTGCGGCGGCCCCGGCCCGGGGCCGCCGCCGGCCGCGCCGCCGACCGAGGAACCAACTCCCGTGCGCCGTCTCCCCCTCGTCCTCGCCACCACCCTGGTGTGCGGCGCCCTCGCCGCGGCCGGCGGCCTGACCGGCCCGCCGCCCCCGGCCCCCACGGCGCCCGCCCGACCGACCGCACCTCCGCCGGGCGGCGCCCTCGCCGCCGCGATCAGTGCCGACCGGCAGCACCTCCGGGCCCGCCCCGACGACGCCGCGGCCTGGGCCCGGCTCGGCGGCGAGTACGTCGAACAGGCCCGGCTGACCGCCGACGCCTCGTACTACCCGAAGGCCGACGAGGCCCTGCACCGCTCGCTCACCCTCGCCCCCACCGGCAACACCGACGCACTCACCGGCCTCGGCGCCCTCGCCAACGCCCGCCACCTGTTCGCCGAAGCCGCCGACCACGCGCAGCGCGCCCTCGACAGCGCGCCGCTGCACTGGCAGGCGTGGGCCGTCCTCACCGACGCCCGCACCCAGCTCGGCGACGACACCGGCGCCACCGACGCCGCCCAGCACCTGCTCGACCTGCACCCGGGCACCGCGTCCTTCACCCGCGCCGCCTACGACCTCGAACAGCACGGCCGCCCCGAAGAGGCCCGCACCGCCCTGCAACGCGCCCTCGCCGACGCCTACGACCCCGCCGACAAGGCGTTCTGCCACTACCAGATCGCCGAACTCGACCGGAACGCCGGCCGCCCCGCCGACGCCCTCGACGGCTACCGGCGCGCCCTGGCCGCCGACCCCGCCCACACCGCCGCCCTGGCCGGACAGGCCCGGGCCGAGGCCGCCCTCGGCCGCACCGACGACGCCCTCGCCCACTACGCGCAGGCCGCCGCGAAGGTGCCGCTGCCCCAGTACCTCCTCGAACTCGGCGAACTCCACGAATCCCTCGGCCACAGCGCGCAGGCCGCCGAGCAGTACCGGCTGCTGCGCGCCGAAGCCGACCTCGCCGCCGCGAACGGCGTCGTCGACGACCTGACGCTCGGCCAGTTCGAGGCCGACCACGGCGACCCCGCCACGGCCGTCCGGCTGCTGCGCGCCGAGTGGGACCGCCGCCACCAGGTGTTGGTCGCCGACGCCCTCGCCTGGGCCCTGCACCGCACCGGCGCCGACCGCGAAGCCCTCGACCACGCCGAATTCGCCCTCGCCCACGGCTGGCGCAACGCCCTGTTCCACTACCACCGCGGCGAGATCGAGCGCGCCCTCGGCCGGACCGCCGAGGCCCGCACCGACCTGTCGCAGGCCCTGGACACCGACCCGCGGTTCAACCCCCTCCAGGCACCGCTCGCCCGCTCCGCCCTGGCCGAACTGGACGCCCGGCAAGAAGAGGACCGCTGAGCCCGCGGCTTTCGAACCGGCTGTCGCCGGGCTCGTCGCCGTTCCCGCCCCGCGGGTCAACTCCCCGCCCGCCGTTCACTCCCGCAGGTGACGGCGTCCGAGCGGACCAAGCCGGCGCTTCCCCGGTGCCGAAGGCGTCGTGAGCGGGGCGCGGAGTTGGCCGGGTCCCGGACCGAGACGAGGCATGATGGCCACAGAGCACATCGACTCCCGGCTGCTCGCGGAACTCACCGAGCAGTCCGAGGACTTGAACAGCGACGCGCAGCGCATCACGCGCACCGCGCTGACCGAGTTCGGGCAGGTGTCCGAGTTCGGGCCGGTGTCCGAGTTCGGGCCGGTGTCCGAGCCGCGCCGACGCTGGTGGCAGCGGGGCGGGGCGCTGGCCGGCGCGGCGGGCGTCGCCGCGCTGTGGGGCACCTCGCGGGCGCTGGCCGCCTCCGCCTCGGCGAGCGCCGACGACGTGATGGCGCTGCAGACCGCCGCGTCGATCGAGAACCTCGCCGTGTCGGTCTACCAGACCGCCGCCGCCCTGCCGTTCATCAAGGACGGCAACAAGACGGTGGCCGCGTTCATCACCAAGACCACCGCCCAGCACCAGGCGCACGCGAAGGCGTTCAACTCGGCCGCCACCCAGGCCGGCGGCAAGGCCCAGGACCAGCCCGACCCGAAGTACAAGGCGGTGGTCGACCAGGCGCTGCCCACCATCAAGAGCCCCGCGGACGTGGTGAAGCTGGCCATCACCCTGGAGGACGTGGCCGCGCAGACCTACACCAAGAACGTCTCCCAGGTCTCCTCGCCCGAACTGCGCAGGCTGTTCGGCTCGGTGGCCCCGGTCGAGGCCCAGCACCGGGCGGTGCTGCTGGCCGTGCAGGCGCTGCTCGCCGGCAACGCCGCCGACCTGATCACCATCCCCGTCGACCCGGCCGAGCTGCCCGCCGCCGCGGGCAGCGTCGGCTTCCCCGACGCCTTCTACCAGACCGAGAACGCTTCGCCGATCAACGAGGGGGCCGTCAAGTGACCGCTCAGGACTGGGACCTGCCGATCAGCGAGGCCGAACTGTCCCGCCTCACCCGGGACATGGAGGAAGCCCACCGCGCCACCTTGCCCGCGATGCGCTCCGGCGCGGTCGACCTGGCCGCCGAACTCCGTACCCGGCCCGGCGGGCAGGCGCTCGACACCGGCCGCCGCCGCTTCCTGCTCGGTGCGGGCGGCGCGGCCGCCGCGCTGGCCCTCGCCGCGTGCTCCAGCGGCAAGTCCGGCAACTCGCCCGCCCCGAACGCCTCCTCGGCGGCCGCCTCCGGCTCGGCGTCCGGGCAGTACACGGGCGACCTGAAGGTGGTGGCACTGGCCACCGCGCTGGAGAACCAGGCCGTCGGCGCCTACCGGGCGGCCCTGGACGCGGCGAAGGCCGGCAAGCTCGGCACCGTCCCGCCCGCGGTGGCGACCTTCATCACCACCGCGATGGGCCAGCACGCCGACCACGCCGCGGCCTGGAACGGCGTCCTGACCGGTGCGGGCAAGCCCGCCATCACCGGCGTGCCGCTGTCCAACCAGCCCGCCACCCTGGAGGCCCTCGGCAAGGCGACCACCGTCGGCGACGTCGCCAAGCTCGCCCTCCAGTTGGAGGACCAGGCCGCGCAGACCTACCTCTTCGCGACCTACCACGTCACCAGCCCCGGCGGCATCGCCACGGCGGCCACCATCGCCCCCGTCGAGGCCATGCACGCCGCCATCCTCACCTACGTGCTGGGCCAGTACCCCGTCCCCGACGACTTCCTGCCCACCGACAAGGCCGCCGACCCGGCCCTGCTCACCGTCTGAGGGACGAGCGCGGGCGCTGGGACCGGGAGCTCGCCCCCACGACCGTCCCGGTACCGCCCCCGCCCCGGCGGCGGGTCGGTCCGGCGGATCAGACCGACAGGTCCTCCAGGCCGCGGGCGGTGACCAGGCGGGCGGCGCCGTCGGAGAGCTGGTAGGACAGGCCCACCACGGCGGTGCGCCCCGCCGCGACGGCGTTGGCCAGCACCCGGGAGCGCTCCAGCAGCACGTCGACGGTCTGCTCCACGTGGACGTCGATGAAGTCGTGGTCGCCGGTGCGCCCGGCGCTGCGCGCCGCCAGCACGCTGGGGGTGACGCGTTCGACCAGGTCGCGGACGTACCCGTGGTAGGCGGCGCCCTCCTCCACCGCCCCCCGGGCCGCGGCGACCGCCCCGCAGGAGTCGTGGCCGAGGACGACGACCAGCGGGCAGCCGAGCAGGGCGACCCCGTACTCGATGCTGCCCAGCGCCTCGGCGCCCAGGACGTGCCCGGCGGTGCGGACCACGAACAGGTCGCCCAGGCCGCGGTCGAAGATGATCTCGGCGGCCAGCCGGGAGTCCGAACAGCCCAGCAGGACCGCGAACGGACGCTGGGAGGGGGCGGTCTCGGCCCGCCGGGCGGCGTCCTGGTTGGGGTGCAGGGGAGTGCCGTCGGTGAAGCGGCGGTTGCCGGCGAGCAGGGCGGCGAAGGCGTCAGCAGCGGTCATCTGATCATCGGTCATGCCCCACAGCGTACGGTCGGCACGTCGACGCCTTCCTGCGGAGCCACCGGCCGGGAGCCGTCACGGCTGTCATGGCGTCCGCCGGCAGGTCATCGGACGCACGGGATCCGAGGGCGGGTGGTCCAGCGGTCGTCGGCGCGGGGCGGTGGCCGAGCAGTGCCCGTCGGAGGCGGCATGCGCAGGGGCGTACCGGGCAGAAGGCCGCCGGGCGCACCGGACGCGGACCGCACGCGGGCCGTCCTGCGGTGGTGCCCCCGATCAGGCCCGCGCGGGCACAGACGAACGGGGAGGATGAACGTCAGTGAAGGGTTTCCGGGGTTTCGTCCTGCGGGGCAACGTCGTCGACCTGGCCGTGGGCGTGGTGATCGGGGCGGCGTTCTCCGGCGTCGTGACCGCACTGGTCCGGGCCTTCCTCACCCCGCTGGTCGGCCTCGCCACCGGCGCGGTGGGCGACTTCAGCCGCCGGACCGTCAAGGTCCACGGAGTGGAGTTCCCGTACGGCGGGTTCATCGACGCCGCGATCACCCTCCTGCTCACCGCGCTGGTGCTCTACTTCGTGGTCGTGCTGCCGTTCAACAAGCTGCACGAGCGCTTCGCCCCGCACCAGGACGTCCAGGCGCCCAAACGGGACTGCCCCGAGTGCCTGTCCGCGATCCCCGCCCGGGCGATCCGGTGCGCCTTCTGCACCGCCCAGCTCACCCCGATGCCCGACCTGCCGTGACCGCCCCCGGCCCGGCGGCCTCGTGGCGCCGCAGGACGGCCGACGGGTGGCGGGCCACCGGGGACGCGCTGCGCCACCCCGTGCGCGCGCTCCGGTCGCACCGCGAGTCGGTCGTGCAGACCGCCCGGGTCGCGGTGGCCTGCGCACTGGCCTGGGAGGCCGCGGTCATCCTGCTGGGGGAGGACGAACAGCCCGTCCTCGCACCGCTGGCGGCGCTGCTGACCGTCCAACTCACGGTGTTCCGCACCCTGGCGCAGGGCCTGCGGCAGACCGGCGGCGTCGTGCTCGGGGCACTGGCCGCCCTCGGCCTGCTGCGCCTGGCCGGGGCGAACTTCGCCAGCATCGGCCTGGCCGTCGGCGTCTGCCTGGGCCTGGGGAAGCTGCTGCGCCTGGGGGAGCAGGCCACCGAGGTGCCGGTCACCGTCCTGCTCGTGCTCAGCACCGGCGCCCCGTACGCCCCCGTCCGGATCTGGGACACCCTGGTCGGCGTCGCCTCCGGCGTCCTGGTCAACCTGGTCGCGGCGCCCCCCACCTACGTGGGCCACGCCGCGCACCGGGCCGCGCGGGTCGCCCACCGACTCGCCGACATCGCCCACGACACCGCCCGCGGACTGCGCGAGGACTGGGACGAGCGGACCTCCGACGGCTGGCTGCGCCGGGTGGAGGCGGCCGCCCGCGAACTCGACCGGGCCCGGGAGACGGCCGCCCAGGCCGAGGAGGGCATCCGGCTCAACCCCCGGCGGCTGCGCCAGGAGACCGACCCGGCGGTCGCGCTCGGGCCGCTGGGCGAAGGGCTGACCTGCCTCGGCCACGTCTGTGACCAGCTGGGGTCGGTGCTCCGCGGCCTCGACGACCTGGCCCGCGGCGAGCGCCAACTCCCGCGCGGGCCAGAAGCCTTCACCGACGCGCGCGAACGGGTGCGGCCGCTCGCCGACGTCCTGGCGGCCGTCGGCGACGCGCTCGACGTCCTCGCCCGGATCCAGCGCGACCACGTCCGCGAGCCCGGGCACACCGACGACCTGACGGCGGCCCTGGAACGCGGCCGCGACCACCACGCCGCGGCCGCCGAGACGCTCTGCCGCACCGACCGCGACCCCGCCGTCTGGTCCCTGCACGGCTCGATCACGGACGAGACCCGGCAGATCCTCCACGAGCTCGACCCCCGCCACGGCCCCCACCCGGCCGCCCTGCAGCCCCGGCCGGCCCGGCTCGCGGCCCCGCACGAAGGGAGCCCGGACCCGGCCCGGTGAAACGGGGACGCCGTCGTGGAGGCCGTCGAGGCCGTCGAGTCGGCTGCCGCGGCGCCCTGTCGCCGCAGGCCCTGCCCGAGGACCGGGACCCGTACGCGGCCACCCTCGCTCGCCGAACCCCGGCCGTGGAACGGCTGCGGCCGGTGACCGCTGCGGGAGCGGTGCGACTTCGCCCCGGCGGGCCGGGTGCCGACAGTGGGAGTGGAGGCGTCCGCCTCCCCTGTCGAAGGAGGGGTCGTCATGGCCTTCCGTGACGAGTTTCCCGTGGACCGCCACCCCGACCCGGCCGCCCCCTCCGGGGCCCGGGCCGGTGGCGCGGGGCCGGCCCGGTGAGCGGGCCCCGACCGCACTGGCTCTTCGGGGACCAGCTCGGCCCGCACTTCCTGGAGCCGTCCGGGTCCGGGCCGGACCCCGACGCGCCCGTGGTGATCGTCGAGGCGCGCTCGGTGTTCCGCCGCCGGCGCTTCCACCGGGCGAAGGCGCACCTGGTGCTGTCCGCGATGCGGCACCGGGCCGCCGAACTCGGCGACCGGGCCCGCTACGTGCGGGCGGAAACCTACCGGGAGGGGCTGCGGCGGGCCGTGGGGGAGCGCGCCGTCACGGTCCGCCACCCGACGTCCCGGGCGGCGCTCGGCCTGGTCACGGCGCTGCCGCAGGTGGAGGTGCTCCCGCCGGGCGGCTTCCTGGTCCCGTTCGGGGACTTCCGCCGCTGGGCCGACGGCCTCGGCGGCCGGCGGCTGGTGATGGAGGACTTCTACCGGCGGGTCCGCCGGGCCGAGCGCCTGCTCCTGGACCCCGCCGGGGAGCCCGTCGGCGGCCGGTGGAACTTCGACGCCGACAACCGGGAGCCGCCGCCGCGCGGGGAGCCCGTCCTGCCCGTGCCCCCGCCCCGGTGGCCCGAGGAGGACGAGATCGACGAGCGGGTGCGGGCCGACCTCGACCGCTGGGAGCGGTCGGGCGAGGTGCGCTTCGTCGGACGGGACGGCCCCCGCCGCTTCGCCGTCACCCGGGCCGAAGCCCTGCGCGCGCTGGAGCACTTCGCCACCGCCCGCCTGCCCCACTTCGGACGCTGGGAGGACGCCGTCCTGGCGGCGGACCCGTGGATGGCGCACAGCCTGCTCTCCGTCCCGCTGAACCTCGGCCTGCTCGACCCGGGGGAGTGCGTGCGCCGCGCCGAGGACGCGTACCGCTCCGGGGGCGCGCCGCTCAACAGCGTCGAGGGGTTCGTCCGGCAGGTGGCCGGCTGGCGCGAGTACGTCTGGCAGCTGTACTGGTACCTCGGTGAGGAGCACCGGCACCGCAACGCGCTCGGCCACCGCGCGCCCCTGCCCGACTGGTTCGCCGAGCTGGACGCGGACGCGGTGCGGGCCCGCTGCCTGTCCGGCGTGCTGGCCCAGGTCCGGGACACCGGGTGGACCCACCACGTCCCGCGGCTGATGGTGCTCGGGAACTGGGCCCTGCAGCACGGGTACGACCCGGCCGCGGTCACCGACTGGTTCCACCGCAGCTTCGTGGACGGCTACGACTGGGTGATGGTCCCCAACGTGGTCGGCATGTCGCAGTACGCCGACGGCGGCACCATCACCACCAAGCCCTACACCTGCGGCGGCGCCTACCTCAACCGGATGGGCGACCTCTGCCGCCCGTGCCCCCACCGCCCCGGCGACCGCACCGGGGAGCGCGCCTGCCCGTTCACCGCCGGCTACTGGGCCTTCGTCCACCGCCACCGCGCCCTGCTGGCCGCCAACCACCGCACCGCCCGCGCCGCCGCCGGGCTCGACCGCCTCGACGACCTCCCCGAGGTGCTGGCGGCCGAGGCCGTCCGCGGGAGCGCCGCCCCCTGACCGCGGGCCGTCCGGCGCGGCCGCGGGAAAACGGTGCAAGAGCACTGCGAGTGGAAGGCCGCGGCGATCGGCGGCAGGTTCGACCCATGCGAACCAGTCCCCTGCACGCCCCCGTGCGGCCCCTCCCCGGAGACGTCCGCTCCCTGCGCGCCGAGCGGCTGCGAGCCCTGATGGACCGGACGGCCCGGGGCGACCGGGAGGCGTACGCCGACCTCTACGAGGAACTCGCGCCGACCGTCCACGGCATCGCGCTGCGCGTGGTCAGGGATCCCGCGCAGGCCGAGGAGGTCGCCCAGGAAGCCCTCCTGGAGGTGTGGCGCTCGGCACCGTCCTACCGGCCCGAGCGGGGCCCGGTCGCCGCCTGGGCCTGCACGATCGCCCACCGGCGCGCCGTGGACCGCGTCCGGTCGGTCCGCGCGTCCTGCGAACGCGAGCAGCGCGTCGTCCGGGAGGACCGGACGGCTCCGGAGCCCGTGGCCGAGACGGTCGAGCGGACCATGGAGGCGGTCCGGGTCCGCCGCGCCCTGTCCGGCCTGAGCGCGGCCCAGCGCCAAGCGCTGGTGCTGGCCTACTACGGCGGCTACTCGCAGAGCCAGATCGCCGCCGTCCTCGGGCTGCCGCTGGGCACGGTCAAGTCCCGGATGCGGGACGGCCTGCTGCGCCTGCACGGCGCCCTGCGGGACGGGTGAGCGCCACGACCCGCCCCGACCCGCAGGACGGACCCGCCCCGACCCGCCCCGACCCGTGAGGAGCCCCGCCATGGACGACGGAACCGACCAGGCCGATGTTCCCCTCGGCGTGCCGACCGGGACGGTCGCCCGCCGGCTGGGCGTGTCGCCCACCACGATCCGCTCCTGGGAGCGCCGCTACGGCATCGGCCCCTCCCACCGCGGGCCGGGCCGGCACCGCCGGTGGTCACCGGAGGACGTCTCCCGGCTGGACGAGATGTGCCGACTGACCGCCCGCGGCATCCCGCCGGCGGAGGCGGCGAAGGCGGTGCGCTCCACCGCGCCCGGTACGTACCGGAGGCCCGAGGACGGCCCGCGCCCGGCGGAGCCCGCCCCCGCCCCCGTCCCGCCCCGCTCCGTCCCGCCCCGTCCCGCCCCGGAACCGGCCGACGCCGCACACCCGGGCGGCAGCCGCGCCATGCCGCTCGGCACCGTCCGCCCCGAGTGCCGCGGCCTCGCCCGCGCGGCGGTCAGGCTCGACGGCCCGGAGGTGGCCGAGATCCTGCGCGCCGCCGTGGACGGGCTCGGACCCGTCCGGGCGTGGACCGAGGTGATGATGCCCGCCCTGCGCGCGGCCGGCCGCAAGTGGGCCGCCGACGGCGAGCAGTACGTCGAGGTCGAGCACCTGCTCTCCTGGCACGTCGCCGCCGCGCTGCGCACCGCCGCCGTCGCCCCGGTGCGGTACCGGGAGGCACCGCCGGTGCTGATCGCCGCCATGCCGGGCGAGCAGCACACGCTCCCGCTGGAGGCCGTGGCAGCCGGGATGGCGGTGCGGGGCCTGCCGTACCGGATGCTGGGAGCCGCGGTGCCCGCGCGGGCGCTCCTCGACGCGGTCACCCGCCTCGGCCCCTCGGCGGTGCTGCTGTGGGCCCAGCACCGCGCCACCGCCGACCCGCACCTCGCGCGCGAGGTCGGCCGCGCTTCCTGGGGCGCCGCCGGTGCCCGGCTCGACACGCTGGTCGTCATCGCCGGACCGGGTTGGAACCGCCACGAGCACCCGACCCGACTCGCCTGTCCGCGCACGCTCGAATCCGCCCTCGACCTACTCCAGCGGGCCGTCGACGACCGGGACACCTCCGCCGCCGACGCCCGCCCGGCCACCGCCGTCCGCACGCCGCCGACAGCGCGGACGGAGGGGCGCGCCGGTCCGTCCGGGGGGAAGGAGGACCCGTGCGCCCCGAGCCGGTGACCGACCTCGCCCCGCGGACGGTGCGCCCGACGCTGCTGTCCCAGGACTGGCGCGACGTGCTCTTCCTGCACTGGCCCGTCCACCCCGCCGTGGTCGCGCCCCTGCTGCCGCCCGGCACCTTCCCCGACGTCCGCAACGCCACCACCTGGGTGGGGCTCGTCGCGTTCTCCATGGAGCGGCTGGGGCCCGGCCGCACGCCCCTCCCGTACTTCGGGACGTTCCCCGAGGTGAACGTCCGGCTCTACTCCGTCGACGGGCACGGCCGGCGCGGAGTGGTGTTCCGTTCGCTCGACTGCCCGCGGCTGCCCGCCGTGCTGGTGGCACGGACGGCGCTCGGCCTCCCCTACCGCTGGTCGCGGACCCGTTGGACGGCGGACGGGGACGCGTTGCACCTCGCCACCCGGGTGCGCGGAGCCGGGGGCGGCGCCCGGTGCGTGCTGCACGCCCGGGTCGGCCCGCGCCTGGAACGGCCCGGCCCGCTCGCCGAGTTCCTCACCGCCCGCTGGGGCCTGCACACCCGCACCGCCGGCCGCACGGTCTACCTGCCGGTCGAACACCCGCCGTGGCCGCTGCACCAGGCGGAGGTGGAGCAGCTCGACGAGACCCTGCTGCGGGCGGCCGGCGTGGAGGTCGCCGGTCCGCCCGCGAGCGTGCTGTTCTCGCCGGGGGTGCCCGTGCGGTTCGGACCGGGCGGCGCGGCGGTGCCGCGCCGCCCCGCGGTCAGCTCTTGGTGATGCCGCAGGAGTAGGTGGCGCTGCCCGAGCCGCTGTACGCCTCCAGGTCGGCGTAGTAGGTGCCGCTGCTGGTCGCCGTCCAGCTCAGCGACTCGCCCGCGCCCTTGCCGTTGTTGACCGAGCGGGTCAGGGTGCTGCCGCCCGCGTTCATGAAGTACAGGTCCGCGTCGTAGGCGGCCGGGATCGTGCAGGTGACGGTGGCGGTCTGGCCCGAGGTCAGGGAGAGCCTGTAGTAGTCGCGGTCCGAGCCGGACTTCATGCTGCCGGTGACGGTCGCCGGGTAGCTGAGGCCGGTGATGTCGTTCGCGGTGCCGGTGCTGTCGTTCGGCTCGGTCTCGGTGCGCGAGGAGCCCGTGCCCGTGCCGCCGCCACCGCCGCCGCAGTCGGTGACCGGGGCGCCGGAGTACAGGTTGGCGTCGGGGGTGCCGTTGCTCACGCTGCGGGTGTAGTAGCCGCAGCTGGGGCGGTTCTTGAAGTCGAAGGTCTGTCCGGCGGTGAGGTGCCAGATCTTGAAGTTCGAGTAGGTGAGGGGCCGGCCGGAGACGGCCTGCTCGGGCTGGTGGTCGCCGAGCACCACGTAGGCGTCCGAGCCGGAGAGGGTGGCCAGGCCGTTCTTGTCCAGGAACAGCGAGCCGCCGCCCTGTTCGACGCCCACGCCCCAGGCTTTGCCGGAGGTGGTCAGGCCGTCCTTGACCGCGCGGGCGACGAAGGCCATGGTGCGGCCCATCCGGTCGCGGGTGACGAAGTGCGAGTCGTTGATCGTGTCGGCGTAGTTGGGCCAGGCGAACATGCCGGTGGTGAAGGTGACGCTGCTGTCGTAGGGGTCGGCCAGCGCGGTCGCGGAGTCGGTGCTCGCGGTGCAGGCGTCGTAGACGACGGCGCTGTTGATGTGATGGCCGGCGCTGCCGCCGCCCGAGCCGCCGCCCTTCGCGATGACGGACTGGACGGAGGACTGGAGCGAGGTCCCCTTCCAGGAGGCGTAGACGCACTGGTTGCCACCGGCGAAGTACACGAACTCGGCGTTGCGCACGTCGGTGTTGACCTGGGCGTTGTTGCCGTCGGCGGCGGAGGTGACGACGTCGGTGGTGCAGGAGTTGACGCCGGACAGCCCCATGAACACGTCGCACTCGGGGGTCTGGCTGCTGCCGGTGGCGGCGGAGTCGGCGAGCACCGTGACGTCGATGCTGCCGCTTCCGCCGGTGATGGCGGCGATCGCCTTGGCGGCGGTGGCGGGCACCACGGCACCGTCGCCGTTGAAGGTGAAGGCGGGGCCGCTCCACGAGGTGCGGCTGACGTCGGAGGAACCGCCGAGGCGGATCCGGGTCACCGAGGCGTGGGCCGCCTGCGGGGCGGCCACCGCGCCGGCCCCGGCGGCGGTCAGGGCGAGCGCGAGGAGGGTGGCGGATCTGGCGGACCCGAGGCGGGACAGGGCAGGGCGCATGGGAGCTCTCCTGGATGTGGGGGGTGGGGCACCGCCGTGGGGAGGGGTGCGTATCAGAAGTTACATCTGCTTTCGTCTTGTCAGTAGATGTAATGCACGTTGCCGTGGCAAAGCTTCTCCCAAGGGCCGGAGAGTCCAGGCTGTGCGCAATCGATGCGACTTCCGGCCGGGGGCGGCCGGGCGCACGGTGGTCGGTGGGGGCCGACGGAACGAGGAGTGATCGCCATGATGATCGTTCGCAAGCTGCACGAAGCCGGTGTCACCAGCGAGCACGCCTACGCGGCCGCGCTCGGCTCGGTGGGGCTCTCCCTGCTGAGCTGGGTGGTGTCGATGAAGGCCGAGCGGGCGGGCGTCGAACGGGCCGACCGCTGGGGCATCTTCGTCGGCGAGTGGGCGCCGACCTTCTTCGGCCTCGGCCTGGCCCTCGCGCACTACGAGGGCGGGGCGGCCGGCGAGGCGGGCGACCACCGCAGCGCGTGGTTCGACCGCCGCGCGGCCGCCGCCGAGGCCGGCTGAGCGTCGCCGACGACCGGGCCGCCCGGCGGGCGGCGGAAGACGGAGGATCCGACCCGGGTCCGGTGCGCGCTGCCCCGGACCCGGGTCCTTCCTACGTGGGGCGGAGTCGGGTCCGGTGCGGGGCGCCGGCCGGCGGGGCGTCAGTCGAGGGCGCCGTTGATGGTGGCCTGCGCAATGGCGATGCTGGGCACGTGGTAGGCGTCGAGGATCCTGCCGTACGAGCCGTCGTCCATCAGGGACTGGAGCGCGGCCTGAACGGCCTCCTTCAGCCCGGGGACGGACTTGGAGACGCCGATCCCGATCGGCGAGGCGCTGGTCGGCCCGACGGCCGCCTTGCCGAGGACGGTGTCGAACGTGCTGCCCCCGTCCGCCGTGTCCGCCACGTAGGCGGCCGTCACCTCGTCGAGGAAGTCGGCGGACACCTTCCCCGAGCGCAGCGCGAGCTGCGCCTCGGAGTCCTTCGGGAAGGCGAGGACGGTGATCGGCGGCAGGCCCTGCTCCTTGCAGAGCTCCTGGCGCTGGTCGAGGATCTTCTGGTGGTTGGTGCCGGCCTGCACCGAGACGCTCTTGCCGCACGCGTCGGTGACCACCTCGATGCCGTCGGGGTTGCCCTCCTTGACCAGCCAGCCCGGCCCGGCGTTGACGTAGTCGACGAAGTCGACGGCCTCCTCGCGCGCCTTCTTGTCCGTCATGGCGGACATGACGGCGTCGAACTTGCCGGCCTGCACCGCCGGGAGGAGGCCGTCGAACTTCTGGCCGGTGAACTCGAACCGGATGCCCAGCCGGGCGCCGATCGCCTGGCCCATGTCGTGGTCGATGCCGGTGATCTCCTGGCTGCCCTCGGAGACGTACATCTCGAACGGCGGGTAGGGGACGTCGGTGGCGACCCGGACCTTGCCCGCCTTCTTCACCGCCTCGGGCAGCTTGTCGGTGAGCTTCGGGTCCGACGCGATCGAGACGCCCTTGACGACGGTGGTGGTCGGCGAGGCGGACCCGCCGTCGCGGGCCGGGCCGGCGGCGGACGATCCGCAGGCGGTCAGGGCGAGACCGCAGGCGGCCGCCAGGGCCGCGGAGGTGATCGTCCTGAGCGCGGCGGTGCGGGAGGAGGTCATGGGGGAGCCCTTCGGTCGTGCGCCTCGGAGGAGTGTGCGGACGGCGCGAACAGAAGTTACATCTGATGCGTGTTTGGAGAATATGTATCGAGAGTTACGTTCGCGCAACGGTGTCGGGGGTGTGGAGCAGCCAGGCCGGAGGCCATTGATTCGTTACAGAATGTCTGCTACTTACTGATTCTGAAACGTACAGTACGAGCTGTGCGGTATCCGCGACAGATCCCGGGACACCGTGAACCCTCACTCCACGCCCACCGACGCCCGCCGCGTCGAGCACGACCTCCTCGGCGCGCGCGAGCTGCCCGCCGGGGCCTACATCGGCATCCACACCCTCCGGGCCACCGAGAACTTCCCCCTGACCGGGACGCCCGTCTCCGTCCACCCCGAACTCGTCGCCGCCCTCGCCGCGGTGAAGCAGGCCGCGGCGCTCGCCCACCGGGAGCTCGGCGTGCTGGACGACCGCCGCTGCGAGGCCGTCGTCGCCGCCTGCCGGGAGATCCGCGCCGGGCGCTGGCACGAGCACTTCGTGGTCGACGTCCTCCAGGGCGGCGCCGGCACCTCCACCAACATGAACGCCAACGAGGTCATCGCGAACCGGGCGCTGGAGATCCTGGGGAGCGGGCCCGGCGACTACGCGCTGCTCAGCCCCAACGACCACGTCAACCTCGGTCAGAGCACCAACGACGCCTACCCCACCGCGGTGAAGCTCGCGCTCCACGAAGCCGCGCACGCGCTCGCACCGGCCATGGACCGCCTCGCCGACGCGCTCGCCGACCGCGGGGCCGCCTTCGCGGACGTGGTCAAACTGGGCCGGACCCAGTTGCAGGACGCCGTGCCCATGACGCTCGGCCAGGAGTTCGGGGCCTTCGCGCTCGGCGTCCGCGACGACACCGCCGTCCTGCTCCGCTCCACCCGCGCCCTGTGCGAGATCAACATGGGCGGAACCGCCATCGGCACCGGCCTCAACGCCCACCCCGGCTTCGCGCGGGCCTGTGCGGAGCACCTCGCCGAGATCACCGGAGTGCCCGTGCACCCGGCCCGCGACCTCGTCGAGGCCACCCAGGGCACCGGGGCGTTCATCGAGCTCTCACACGCCCTCAAGCGCTTCGCGCTCCGCCTGGTCAAGGTCTGCAACGACCTGCGCCTGCTGTCCTCCGGCCCCCGGGCCGGGTTCGCCGAGATCAGGCTGCCCGAACTGCAGGCGGGTTCCAGCATCATGCCCGGCAAGGTCAACCCCGTCGTCCCCGAGGCCGTCACCCAGGTCTGCTTCGACGTCGTCGCCGCCGACACCGCGGTCTCACTGGCCGCGCAGGCGGGCCAGCTGCAACTCAACGCCTTCGAGCCGCTGATCGCCCACCGCCTGCTGGCCGCCCAGCGCCGCCTCGCCGCCGCCTGCACGCTGCTCGCCACCGCGTGCGTCGACGGGATCAGCGCCGACGCCGAGCGGGCGTACGGCCACGCCAGCGGGTCCGCCGCCCTCGCCACCGCGCTCAACCCGGTCATCGGCTACGAGCTGTCCACCGAACTCGCGCGGCGCGCGGTGGCGCAGCAGCGCCCGGTGCGCGAGGTCGCGGAGGAGGCGGGGGTGCTGCCGTCCGAGGTCCTCGACGAACTCCTCGACCCCCGCCGCCTGGTCGGCGGGTAGCCCGCGCGGCCCCCTCCGGCGGGCCCGACGCGCCGAACGGTGCGCAGACGATGCGACTTCCGCCGGGCGCACCCCCCGGCGAGAGTGGGGTCACGGGGAACCACCCCCGAGGCACGAATGGAGCGCTGTCATGGACTTCCGCGACGAGCTTCCCGTCGACCACCGACTCGCCAACGTCCACCGGATCGGCGCCGGACTGTGCGGCGTGCTGCTGCTGGTCTTCGGCTGCCTGGGCCTGGCGGACGGCCTGGCGTTCTTCAGCACCAGCGGCGAGCGCGTCGCCGGGCTGACCAGCAACGGCCTGCTCAGCCTGGTCTCCATCGCCACCGCGGCGGTGCTGATCGTCGGGGCGGCCATCGGCGGCAACACCGCCTCCACGATCAACATCGTGGTGGGCACCCTCTTCGTCCTGAGCGGGTTCGTCAACCTCGCCCTGCTGGACTCGGGGGCCAACGTGCTGGCCTTCCGGATCCCCAACGTCCTGTTCAGCTTCGTCATGGGCCTGGTCGTCGCCACGTTCGGGATGTACGGCCGGGTCGGTTCCAAGCTGCCGCTCGACAACCCGTACTGGCGGCACCGCCACCCCGAGGGGGCCCGGGCCGAGGCGGCCCAGCCCGTGGCGGCGCGGCTGCTCGGCGCCCCGGAGGCCCGTCCGGGCATCACCGGCCCGGCCCGGTAGCCGGACGCACCGCCCCGAGCGGCCGCGGGGCGGCTCCCGCGGGCCCCGGCCGCGGGGCGCGCGGGAGCCGGGAGGCGTCGGCGGACGAAAGGGAGGCCGGTCATGGACGTGCACGGGGCGCGGCTGCTCGTGGTGGGCGCGACGGGGGAGTTCGGCGGGCTGGTGGCCGCTCTCGCGGCCGACCGCGGGGCGCGCGTCGTCCCCGCCGGGCGTGACGCCGGGCGGCTCGCGGCGGTGGCCCGGCGCGTCGGCTCCCCGTTCGCGCCGGCCTTCGACGCGTACGACCTCGACCGCTGCTCCGCGCTCGCCGCCCTGGCCGCCGAGCACCTGGGCGGACTCGACGCCGTCCTGGTCAGCGTCGGCGCCGTGGCGTTCGGGCGGGCCGAGGAGGTGTCGGCCGAGATCGAGGAGCACCTGATGGCGGTCAACGCGCTCGCCCCGATCGCCGTCCTGCGCGGGGCCCTCCGCGCCGTCGGCCGGGGCGGTGCCGTCGGGGCCGTCACCGGGATCGTCGTCGAGCGCCCGACGGCCTCGGCGGGTGCCTACCACGCGTCGAAGGCTGCGCTCAGCGGGTGGTTGGAGACCGTGCGGCTGGAACAGCGGGCCAGGGCGGTCGGCGTCCTGGAGGCCCGGCTTCCCCACCTGGCGAACGGTTTCGCGGCGCGTGCCCTCGCCGGGGCCCCGCCGCGGCTGCCCGCCGGGAGCGACCCCGGTCCGTGGGCCGGCGCGGTCCTGGACGCGTTGCTGGCCGGCGCCGACCTCGTCCGCTGAGGCCGAAGCAGAACATACAGAACCATGGTGGTTCTCGATGGTTGTAACGACCTTTCGCGGTGGGCCCTCCGTCATCTGAGGGACCATCAGGGCTTTTCTTGAGGTTCATCGAGCGTTATGGATTCGTAGCCTTCATTACATATGGCCACCAAGATGGTTTACCTGTAACGTCCTGGCTTGCGGCGCGGCCCCTCGGCGCCGCCCAGGTCCTCGAAAGGTTGCTCCGTGAACCCCTCCGCCCCCCGCAGACCGGCCCGGCCGGCCGCGGCCGCCCTCGTCCTGTGCGGCGCCCTCGCCCTGACCGCTTGCGGGAGCAGCGGGACCAGCGGTCCCGCGGCGACCGGCCCGGTCACGGTCGCCGGTGTCAGCATCAGCGCCGACCCCGCCCTCCACGACGCACTGCCCGAGGCGGTCCGGAAGGCGGGCAGGGTCCGCGTCGCCACCGACGTCCCCTACCCGCCGTTCGAGATGTACGTCTCCGAGGGCAGCAAGGAGCTGACCGGCCTCGACCACGACCTCGGACAGGCCGTCGGTGCCAAGCTCGGCGTCCGGTTCGAGTTCCAGGCACAGAAGTTCGACGGCATCGTCCCCGCCCTCCAGGCCGGCAAGTACGACGCCGCGATCAGCGCCATCACCGACAACAAGGAGCGCGAGCAGGTCGTCGACTTCGTCGACTACTCGGTCTCCGGCAGCGGCGTCCTGGTCGCCAAGGGCAACCCGCAGAAGATCACCACCCTCGACGACCTGTGCGGCCGCTCGGTCGCCGTGCAGAGCGCCACCAACCAGCAGAAGCTCCTGGACCAGCACCAGGACAAGTGCCGCGAACTCGGCAGGGCCGCCGTCGAGGTCCAGACCTTCCCCAAGGACTCCGACGCCCAACTCGCCCTGCGCTCCGGCAAGGTGGTCGCCGACGTGCTCACCAAGCCCGCCGCCGGGTGGACCGCCAAGAGCGCCGACGGCGGCGCCGCGTTCGAGGTCGTCGACGACCCGGCCGCGCTCGGCGGCTACCACGCCTCCCCGAACGGCATCGCCGTCGCCAAGAACCTGCCGCAGCTGACCGACGCGGTGCAGAAGGCCGTGCAGGCCCTGATCGACGACGGTTCGCTCGCCAAGATCTACGACAAGTACGGCGTCGCCTCGATCGCCGTCAAGCAGGCCACCAAGAACGGCGCGGTGGACTGACGTGCCCGTCACCGAACGCCCCGCCGAGGCGGCCCCCGCCCGGCCGGACGACCTGGTGGCCGTCCCGGTCCGGCACTGGGGGCAGTGGACCGCCGCCGTCGTCGCCGTGCTCGGCCTGGTCGGCCTGGTCGGCTCGCTCGCCAAGAACCCGAACCTGAAGTGGGACGTCGTCGGCCACTACCTGTTCGCCGACCTGATCTTCGACGGCCTGTTCACCACCCTGTGGCTGACCGCCGCCGCGATGGCGGTCGGCCTGGGCCTGGGCACCCTGGTCGCCGTCATGCGGCTGTCGACCAACCCCGTCCTGTACGGGCTCTCCACCGGCTTCGTCTGGCTGTTCCGCGGCACCCCGCTGCTGGTCCAGATCCTCTTCTGGGGCTACGCCGCCGCGCTCTACAAGCACCTGATGATCGGCATCCCGTTCACCACGGTCACCTTCGTGGAGTTCGACACCAACAGCCTGCTGCCCGCCTCCGTCGCGGCGCTGCTCGCCCTGGGCCTGAACGAGGCCGCCTACGCCTCCGAGATCGTCCGGGCCGGCATCCAGTCCGTCGACCCGGGCCAGACCGAGGCCGCCCACTCGCTGGGCATGAAGCCCGCCCTGACGATGCGCCGGATCGTGCTGCCGCAGGCGATGCGGGTGATCATCCCGCCGATGGGCAACGAGACCATCAACATGCTCAAGACCACCGCGTACGTCTCGGTGATCGCCGCGCACGACCTGATGTCCAACATCCAGGACGTCTACAACCAGAACTACCAGATCATCCCGCTGCTGGTGGTCGCCGCCCTCTGGTACCTGGCGCTGGTCACCGTGCTGTCCGTGCCGCAGGCCTGGCTGGAGCGCCGCTACGGCCGCGGCACCGCCCGGGCCGGGCACGTCTCCCCGCTGCGGCGGATGCTCACCGGCCTGCCCGGCCTGCTCCCCACCACCCGCGAACGGAAGGGCTGAACCGATGGCCCGCCCCATGGTGCACGCCGAGGGCGTGCGCAAGCACTTCGGCCGGCTGGAGGTCCTCAAGGGGATCGACCTGACCGTCGAGCGCGGACAGGTCTGCTGCCTGCTCGGCCCGTCCGGCTCCGGCAAGTCCACCTTCCTGCGCTGCATCAACCACCTGGAGAAGGTCGACGGCGGACGCCTCACCGTCGACGGCGACCTGGTCGGCTACCGGCAGTCGGGCAACCGGCTGCACGAGCTGCGCGAGTCCGAGGTCGCCGAGCGCCGCCGTGAGATCGGCATGGTCTTCCAGCGCTTCAACCTCTTCCCGCACCTGACCGCCCTGGAGAACGTCACCGAGGCGCCGGTCCGGGTCGCCGGGGTCAACCGCACCGACGCCCGGCAGGAGGCCCTGCGCCTGCTGGAACGGGTCGGCCTCGCCGACCGCGCCGACCACTACCCCGCCCAGCTCTCCGGCGGCCAGCAGCAGCGGGTGGCGATCGCCCGCGCGCTAGCGATGAAGCCCAAGCTGATGCTCTTCGACGAGCCGACCTCCGCCCTCGACCCCGAACTCGTCGGCGACGTCCTGGACGTGATGCGCGACCTGGCCGCCGACGGCATGACGATGGTCGTGGTCACCCACGAGATCGGCTTCGCCCGCGAGGTCGGCGACACGGCCGTCTTCATGGACGAGGGCGTGGTCGTCGAGGCCGGCGACCCGCGCAGGGTCCTGGTCGACCCGGAGCAGGAGCGCACCAGGGCGTTCCTCTCCAAGGTCCTGTGAGCGCCCCCGCCGAACCGGCGAACCGCGCGGCCGCCGCCGAACTGGCGGCCGCCGCCGAGCAGGCGCTGCCCCGCTACCTCGCCGACCTGGCCGAACTCGTCGCCGTCGACTCCGGCTCCTACGACGCCGACGGCGTGAACCGGGTCGCCGACTGGTTCGAGCACCGGCTGCGCTCGATCGGGTTCAGCACCGAACGCACCACCCCCGGGCGGGTGGACGGGCACCGCTTCGGGGACGTGCTGGTCGGCCGGCTCACCGGTTCCGTGCCGGAGGAGGACGGCGGAGCGCGGATCGTCCTCGTCGGCCACATGGACACCGTCTTCGAGGACGGCACCGCCGCCGCCCGCCCGTTCCGGGTCCTGGACGGCCGGGCCCACGGGCCCGGCGTCAGCGACGACAAGGGCGGCCTGCTGGCCGGGGTCACCGCGGCCGAACTCCTGGTCCGGCACGGCCGGACGGCCTTCGCCGAGCTCGTCGTCCTCGCCACCCCCGACGAGGAGGTCGGCTCGCCGGCCAGCCGACCGGTCACCGAGCGCACCGCCCGCGGGGCGCACTACGCGCTCGGCCTGGAGTGCGCCCGGGAGAACGGCGACCTGGTCATCGAGCGCAAGGGCGTCGCCGACCTGCTGGTCACCGTCACCGGGCGGGCCGCCCACGCCGGGATCGAGCCCGAGCGCGGCGCCAACGCCGCCCTCGCCGCCGCCCACCTGGTGGTCGCCCTGCAGGCCCTCAACGGCACCTGGCCCGGCGTCACCCTGAACGTCGGCGTCGTCCGCGCGGGCACCCGCACCAACATCGTCTGCCCGCAGGCCGAGCTGTACGTCGAGGTCCGCGCCGCCACCACCGCCGGCCTGGACACCGCGATCGCCGAGATCCGCGCGGTCGCCGCCCGGACCGTCGTCGAGGGCACCGCGGCCCGGGTCGACCAGCTGGACCTGTGCCCGCCCATGGAGCACACCCCGCAGGCGGCGGCCGTGCTCGCCGCGGCCCTGCGCACCGGCGCCGACCTCGGTCTGCGGATCCGCGGCGCCTCCACCGGCGGCGTCGGCGACGCCAACCTCACCTCGGGCCTGGGCATCCCCACCCTCGACGGCCTCGGCCCGGTCGGCGGGGCCGACCACACCCCCGAGGAGTGGCTCGACACCGCCGGCGCCCCGGGCCGGATCGCCCTGCTGGCGATGCTCGTCGAGCGCCTCGGACGGCGCTGACACCCCCCGGGTGTCCCACGACCGGCCCGCGCGGCCCGGCTCACCCGGCCCCGCGCGGGCCGCACCACCGCCGGGTGCGCGCCACCCCCGGACGCGCACCCGGCGCCGCACGGTTCCAGAATCCAACGACCACGGAGTTCCCGGATGAACCGACACCTGCGCACCCGCCGCGGGCGCACCGCCCTCGCCCTCGCGGCCGCACTGACCCTCCTCGCCGCCACCGCCCAGACCGCCTCCGCCCGCCCGGCCGCGGCCGGGGGCACCCTGATCCTGGTCGGCGGCGGCCTGAAGGACGGCAACACCGAGATCTACGGGGAGATCGTCCGGAAGGCCGGCGGTGCCGGGAAGGCGCGGATCGGCGTCCTGACCGCCGCCTCCGTCCCCGAGAGCCAGGACCCCGACGCCGCCGACCCCGACACGTGCTCCAACTCCCGCTGCAACGGCCTCTACTACGCGGCCCTCTTCGAGCACTACGGCGCCGCCGACGCCCAGTGGGTGCCGATCGACGTCGAGCACGTCGACGCGGCCGACTCGGACGCCGCGGTCGCCCAGGTCGAATCCATGACCGGCTTCTTCTTCGGCGGCGGCGACCAGTACCGCTACGTCACCAGCCTCCTGCACGGCGACGCCCGCACCGACTCCAAGGTCATGGCGGCCATCCGCCGCAAGCTCGCCGCCGGAGCCGTCGTCGCCGGCTCCAGCGCCGGCGCACAGATCGCCTCCGGACCGGACATGGTCACCGGCGGCGACAGCTACCAGGCCCTGCGCGACGGCAGCACCCCCGGCTACTTCGCGGACCCGACCAGGCTGGGCTACCTCCCGCAGGGCGGCTTCGGCCTCTTCGACGCGGGCCTGCTCGACACCCACACCGGCACCTACGGCCGCGAGGGCCGCGCGATCCGGCTGGCCGCCGACACCGGCCACGACCGGGTCCTCGCCCTCGACGAGGACACCGCGATCGAGGTCGAGCACACCGGCACCCGCGACGAGAGCCTCCGGGTCCTCGGCACCCACGGCGTCTCGGTGTTCGACCTGCGCTCCGCCCGGACCGGCACCACCGGCGGCCACTGGACGATCGACAAGGTCCGCTACAGCTACCTCACCGACGGCGACCGCTACGACCCGCGCACCTGGCACGTGCGGGCCGGGGAGGGCAAGCGCCCCCTCACCGCCACCTCCGACACCCCCGTGCCGCCCAACCACGACGCGTTCTACTCCGTGGACGACCCGGACGGCCGGCCCTACTCCCTCTCCGGCACCGCCCGCGCCCTGACCGCGACCACCGCCCAGCGCACCGCGACCGCCGGCACCTTCGAGTCCGCCCCCGCCTTCGAGGTGCTCCTGAGCAAGCGCGGCGACACCCGGGCGTGGACCGCCGACGGCACCACCGCCGCCTCCTTCACCGACCTGGAGGTCGGCGTCCACCCGGCCGCCGACTGATCCCGGCCCCGCTCCGGGGCACCGAACCGTTCCGTGATCTCCGCAGCCCGGCACTTCGCTAGGCTGCGGAGGCACGTGCCGCGCCGCACCACCGACGACCGCCCGTAGTCCGGGAAGGGGAACCCCGCCCATGCCCACCGTCACGCTCGCCGAGGACATCCGCCAACGACTCGGCGACTGCAGCCCCGCCGAGCGCAAGGTCGGCAGGATCCTGCTCGCCGGGTGGCCGGCCGCGGGGTTCGAGACCATCGCCACCCTCGCCGAGCGCGCCGACGTCAGCGCCCCCACCGTGATCCGGTTCGTCAACCGCCTCGGCTACCGGGGCTTCCCCGACTTCCAGGCGGCCCTGCGCGCCGAACTCGACGAACGCCACGCCTCGCCCGTGACGCTCTACAGCAGCGGCAACTACGGCAGCGCCGCCGCCGACCCCGCAGCCGTCGGGGCCAAGGCCGAGAACCTCCTCGCCCACGGCCGGGAGGTGTTCACCGCGGCGGTCGACCGCACCCTCGCCGAGGTCACCCCGCACGACCTGGAGCGGGCCGTCCAACTCCTCGCCGACCCCAAGCGGCGCATCACCCTGGCCGGTGGCCGGTTCACCAACCTCTTCGCCCAGTACCTCGGGCTGCACCTGATGCAGGTGCGCGACGACGTCCGCTTCCTCCCCGACCGGGCCGTGGAGCGCACCGCGCTGCTCTCCTCGCTCGCCCGCCGCGACGTCCTGGTCGTCTTCGACTACCGCCGCTACGAGGAGGACAAGGTCACCGTCGCCGAACTCGTCCGCGAGGCCGGGGGGCGCGTCGTCCTGTTCACCGACACCTGGCTCTCGCCCGTCAGCACCCACGCCGAAGTCGTCTTCTCCAGCCAGGTCGGGGCCCCCTCGCCGTACGACAGCCTGGTGCCGACGCTGGCCGTGGTCGAGAGCCTGGTCGCCGGACTGATCGCGGAACTCGGCGACCGCGCCCACCGGCACATGCGCCACAACGAGGAGACCGCCACCCGGGCCGGCCTCACCTGAGGCCCGGAGCGCAGTGACCTTCCAGCGGACGCGGGCGCACCCGTTCCCGCCCGCGAAGCGGAAGGACCCCGCACCGCGGACCGCCCCGACGGGCCCGCGGGCGGTGCACGAACGGTGCGACCGACCTGCTCCGGCCCGCCGACGGCTCGACCCTCTGCGAGTGGAAGGGACGGGCGCGGTACTGGGACGTCGAGGCCGGCGGCCGGTTCTCGGTCCGGGCGGCGTGGAGCTACCCGGAACCGCTGCCCGGGTACCGGGAGCTCCGCGACCACCTGGCGTTCCACCCGGGCCGGGTGGAGCGCTGCACGGTGGCCGGCGAGGTCGTGCGGCCGCAGGAGGGCGGGTCCTACGGGGGGTGGATCACGGAGGAGATCACCGGCCCGTTCAAGGGCCCTCCCCGGGCCGCGGGTTGGTGAGCGGCCGGGGAGGAGCCCGCGCGGGTGTCCGGCAGGTCAGGAGGTGGGCATCAGGACGGTGTCGACGATGTAGACGGTGGCGTTGGCGGTCTGGACGTTGCCGCACAGCACCTTGGAGTTGCCGTTGACGGTGAAGTCGGGCTCGGAGCCGGTGACGGTGAGGTCGCCGCCCTCCAGGGTCTTGTGGGTGCCGGCCAGCGCGTTGGGGGCCAGGCGCTCGGGGGCGACGTGGTAGGTGAGGACCTTGGTCAACTTGTCCTTGTCGGCCAGCAGCGCGTCCAGGTCGGCCTTGGGGAGCTTGGCGAAGGCGTCGTTGGTGGGGGCGAAGACGGTGATGTTCTGCGCGGAGTTGAGGGTGTCGACCAGGCCGGCCTGCTTGACGGCGGTCACCAGGGTGGACAGCAGCGGGTTGTTGGAGGCGGCGGTGGCGACCGGGTCCTTGGCCATGCCGGTGAAGGAGCCGGCGCCGTCCTTGGGCACGGCGGCGCAGGCCGCGCCGAACGGCTGGTCGGCCGCCGCCGCGGCGGAGGCGGTGCTGCCGGACATCGCGGCGGAGCTGGAGGCTGCGGTCTGGGCGGAGGCGGACGAGGAGCTGGAACCGCTGCTGCTGCTGCACGCGCCGAGGGTGAGGGCCAGCGCGCCTGAGGCGAGCAGGGCGGTGAAGGTGCGGCGGTTGCGGATGGAAGCGGACATGGCGGATCTCTCCTCGGTGCTCGGGTGAAGTGTTGCCCGGATGAAGTGGTCTGTGGAAAAGGGAAGTCGACGGATGGTCAGGTAACGGTGACGACGGTGCTGTGCCAGCCCGTCGCTCCGGCGGGGAAGGGGGCGGCGCGCCGTTCGGGTTGTACGGCGCCGGTGGCGTCGGTGGCGCGGACCTCGATGCGGTGGGTGCCGGGGGTCGCGTCCGTCCAGGCGTAGGACCACTGCCGCCACAGGTCGGGTCCGGCGTCGGCGGCCAACTCGGCTTGCTGCCACGGGCCTTCGTCGATGCGGAGTTCGACG
>NZ_BAAANS010000005.1:0-37138 GCF_039529925.1 Kitasatospora saccharophila
CATGTGTTAAGCACGCCGCCAGCGTTCGTCCTGAGCCAGGATCAAACTCTCCGTGAATGTCTCCACGGGGAGCGGCACGGCAACCACCGGAATAAGGCGGCCCCGCGCACTGCGTCCTCGCTAGTGTTTTACTTCAAAAGGAATCTCCAACCAACCGATACCGGCTGGCCGGGGATGTCAACATATCTGGCGTTGACTTTTGGCACGCTGTTGAGTTCTCAAGGAACGGATGCTTCCTTCGAGCCGCATTCCTGCGGACCCTCCGGGCCTTCGTTCTTTCGTCTTCCCAGCTTATCAGATCCGAGCTCGTGCTCTTTCCCGACTCGCTTTCGTCTTCCGCAGCTTGACGCTCCGTCCGACGTTTCAAACTCTAGCCGATCCCCGCTCCGTAAAGCGAATCGGCCGCAATCTCCGGAAAAGCGCACGCCGAAAAAGCGAACGGGGACGCGAAAAGCAACGCGACCCGTCACGGATCATCGAACTAGGTTTCTCAGGGGATTGGCCGCCCCGGGACCGTCCACACGGATTGCGTGTCCGGTGCTCCCTGCCGAGCGACCAGTCAACACTACGCCGGATCGACGACGGGTGCAAACGGCGTCCCGTCCCCGATCCGGCGTGCGTAGCCGACGAGCCGTGCGGGCCGACTCAGTCCTGGCGGGCCATCTCCTCGGCGATCGCGGCGGCGAAGGCGTCGATGTCCTGCTCGGTGGTGTCGAAGGCGGCCATCCAGCGGACCTCGCCGGTGTGCTCGTCCCAGAAGTAGAAGCGGTAGCGCTTCTGGAGGCGCTCGCTGACCTCGCGCGGGAGGAGGGCGAAGACGGCGTTGGCCTGGACGGGGCGGACGACGGTGACGCCGGGGACGTCGCGGACGGCGGCTTCCAGGCGGCGGGCCATCGCGTTGGCGTGGCCGGCGTTGCGGAGCCAGAGGTCACCGGTGAGGAGGGCCTCGAACTGGACGGAGACGAAGCGCATCTTCGAGGCGAGCTGCATCGACATCTTGCGCAGGTACTTGAGGTTGCGGACCTTGTCGGGGTCGAGGACGACCACGACCTCGCCGAGCAGCAGGCCGTTCTTGGTGCCGCCGAAGGAGAGGACGTCGACTCCGGCGTCGGTGGTGAACTCCCGGAACGGGACGCCGAGGGAGGCGGCGGCGTTGGCGAGCCGGGAGCCGTCCATGTGGACGAGCATGCCGCGTTCGTGGGCGTGCTCGCAGATCGCCAGGACCTCGTCGACGGTGTAGAGGGTGCCGAGCTCGGTGGACTGGGTGATCGAGACGGCGAGCGGCTGGGCGCGGTGCTCGTCGCCCCAGCCCCAGGCCTGCTGGTCGATCAGGGCGGGGGTGAGCTTGCCGTCGGGGGTGGGGACGGTGTGGATCTTGATGCCGGCGAGCTTCTCGGGGGCGCCGCCCTCGTCCACGTTGATGTGGGCGCTCTCGGCGGCGACGACCGCGCCCCAGCGCGGGAGCAGGGCCTGGAGGGCGACGACGTTGGCGCCGGTGCCGTTGAAGACGGGGTACGCCTCGGCGCGGTCGCCGAAGTGGCGGCGGAAGACGGCCTGCAGGTGTTCGGTGTAGGCGTCCTCGCCGTAGGCGACCTGGTGGCCGTCGTTGGCCAGGGCGATCGCGGCGAGCACCTCGGGGTGGACGCCGGCGTAGTTGTCGCTGGCGAAACCGCGGACGGCGGGGTCGTGGTGCCGCACCGCGTCGGTCGGGCCGAAGGCGGAGGTGGCGGGGTTCATCGGGCTGTCAGCCACAGGTGCTGTCCGTTCAGTTCTGCTGCGGGGCGGTCCCAGAGGGACGCCAGGGTGGTGGCCAGGTCGGCGGTGTCGGTGAAGCCGGGGAACTTGGCGTCCGGCTTCTCGGCCCGCATCTCGGGGCTGACCAGGGCCTTGATGACCAGGATGACGGCGGCGGCGGTGGGGTCGCCGTCGGGGGCGGTGGTCTCCTTGCGGAAGGAGTCGGCCATCGCCAGGGTCCAGGCTTCGGTGGCGGCCTTGGCGGCGGCGTACGCGGCGCCGCCCGCGGTGGGCCGGTGCGCGGCGGCGGCGGAGACCATGGCGTAGCGGCCCGCGGGGCTGCGGAGCAGGGCGGGCTGGAAGGCCAGCGAGGTGTGCTGGAGGGTGCGGACGACGGTGTCGTGCAGGAAGTCCCAGTCGTCGATCCGGGAGTCGAAGAAGGTCTTGCTGCCGCGCCAGCCGCCGACCAGGTGGAGGAGTCCGTCGACGCGGCCGTGTTCGGCCTCCAGGTGGTCGGCCCAGTCGTGCACCTCCTGCGGGTCGAGCAGGTCGATGACCTGGCCGTGCAGGTCCGCGCCGGGGACGGCGTCGCGGACGGTCGCGAGGGCGGCGTCCAGCCGGTGCTGGTCGATGTCGGCGCCGATGACGGTGGCGCCGTCGGCGGCGAGGCGGCGCAGGGTGGCCCGGCCGGCCGGGCCGCTGGCTCCGGCGACGGCGATCACCTTGCCGTCGAGGGGGCGGGCTGCGGGGCGGGGGGTGCTCATGCGGCGGCCTCCTGGGTGCTGGTGCCGGTGATGCCCTTGGTGCCGGCGATGACGCGGCCGAGCTTCTTGGCGAGTGCTTCGTAGAACATGCTGAGCGGGAACTCGTCGGGGTGGACGGCGTCGCACAGCGCCTTGCGCAGTGCCTTGTCGTCGGCGAGGTCGAGCGGGAGCGCCTCGGGGCCCTTGGCCCAGGTGGAGGCGGGGTGCGGGGTGAGGTAGCGGGAGACCAGTTCGTAGGCGGCGATCCAGTGCGCGGTCTTGGGCCGGTCGATGCCGTCGCGGTAGAGGGTCTCGATCTCGGCGCAGAGCTGGTTGGTGGTGTCGGCGACCCGGGCCCAGTCGATGGTGAGCCGGTTGTCGCGCCAGCGCAGGGCGTCGTGCTTGTGCAGGTAGGCGAAGAGCAGCTGGCCGCCGAGGCCGTCGTAGTTGCGGACCCGGTCGCCGCTGACCGGGAAGCGGAACAGGCGGTCGAAGAGGATGGCGTACTGGACGTCGCGGCCCTGGGGGTGGCCCTCGGCCTCCAGGCGGACCGACTCCTTGAAGGTGTTGAGGTCGCAGCGGAGCTCTTCGAGGCCGTACATCCAGAACGGGCTGCGCTGTTTGATCATGAAGGGGTCGAACGGCAGGTCGCCGTGGCTGTGGGTGCGGTCGTGGACGAGGTCCCACAGGACGAAGGTCTGCTGGGTGCGGTCCTGGTCGTCGAGCAGTCCGGCGGCGTCGGCGGGGATGTCGAGGCCGAGCTGGCGGACGGCGCTGGTGGTGACGGCGCGGAAGCGGGCGGCCTCGCGGTCGCAGAAGATGCCGCCCCAGGTGAAACGTTCCGGCGCTTCGCGGACGGCCACGGTCTCGGGGAAGAGCACCGCGGAGTTGGTGTCGTAGCCGGCGGTGAAGTCCTCGAAGGCGATGCCGAGGTAGCCGGGGTTGTCGAAGCGGGTGCGCTCCAGTTCGGCGATCCACTCGGGCCAGACGACCTTCAGCAGGACGGCTTCCAGGTTGCGGTCCGGGTTGCCGTTCTGGGTGTACATCGGGAAGACCACCAGGTGGCCGGTGCCGTCGACGCGGTGCTCGTTCGGGCGGAAGGCCAGCAGCGAGTCGAGGAAGTCGGGCTCGCGGTAGCCGGTGTCGGCCCACTTGCGCAGGTCGGCGCGGACGGCGGCCAGGTAGTCGGCGTCGTGCGGGAAGAGCGGGGCCAGTTCGGCGACGGCCTCCTGCACGCTCTCGACCAGCGGGTCGACGTCCGCGCGCGGCACGGCGGCGAGGTCGATCGAGCCGTCCTTGGACTGCAGCGGCCGGAGCGCCTCGACGGCGGCCTTGAGGCGCGTCCAGGCGGGGTGGCCGGCCGGGCCCGCGCTCCGGTCGGCGGCCGGACCGGTGGCGTGGGCGGCGGTGCTGTGGGCGTCGCCCGCGAGCGCGAGCGTCGGCGAAAGATTCTGCATCACAGGCTCACTTCGACAGGAGTTATTTCGACAGGACCACGTTAAATGCGAAAGGTTCTCCGGCTCAAGGTCACTCGGACGGAAGATGCTCCAGTTCGTAGTACCGCCCTCCGTCGTTCCCGCCACGCTGGATGAAACGGACAGTTCCGGCGCCGACGGGAGCGGGGCGGTCGGTCTGCCCCGACCATCCCCCGGGGTCGGGGGGCCCGCCACCGGGGCGCTCACGGTGCGCGCCCGAGCGGTCACGCCTCGGTGCGCCCCCGTTCACGCCCTGCTGCGCCCGGGCGGGGTCGGTGATCGTGGGAGGGGCGGCCCGGTCCGGCGGGTCCGGTGCCGAGGGCACGGAGGGGGACGCGATGCACGGTCCGGCGCTGGTGAGCTGGCTGCTGGCGGCGCTGGCCGCGGGCAGCGGCGGCTACTGCGGGTGGCGGGTCCGCCGCTGGAGCGCCGATCCGGCCTGCGGCGGGCACCACCGGGCCCGCCGGGAGTCGGACGTGCTGGAGGCCGCGATGGGCCTGGGCATGGCCGGGATGGCGCTGCTGCCGGGGGTGTTCTGGGGGTGGCCGTACGCGCTGCTGGCGGCGGTGCTGCTGGTGGGCGCGCTGGCCGGGCGCGGGGCCGGGCTGCGGGTGCACCGGCTGCACCACGGGATCGGCGCGCTGGCGATGGCGTACATGGCGCTGGCGATGGCGGGCGGGGGCGGCGCGCCGGGCGGGCACGGCGGGCACCACGGGCAGCCGGGCGGGCTGCCGGTGCTGACGGGGGCGCTGCTGGTGTACTTCGGGGCGTACGCGCTCTGGGAGGGCAGCCGGGTGCTGGCGGTGGGCGGCCCGGCGGGGGCGGGCGGCCCGGTGGGGGCGCCGCTGCCGCGGGCCTGCCGGGCGGCGATGGGGATCGGGATGTTCGCGATGCTGCTGTCGATGTGAGCCGCGCGGACGTGCGGTGGCCCGCGCCCGGCGCGGGCTGACGGGGCGTCGGGGGCGGTGTCCGGGCGTGCTCTTGGTCACTGGACCCACCCGGGCGTTCCGCCCGGACGTGTGGCGGCATAGGTTGGGGGAGGCGCACCGCCGCGCCCCCGCCCCCTCCCTCGGGGAGACCCTTGCCATGACGGCACTGCTGAGCCTGCTGCTGCTCGGACTACTGCTCGCCACCGTGGCGCCGAGCCGCCTGGCCCGGGCCCGCTGGCCGGAGCGCGAACCGGTGCTGGCCCTGCTGGTGTGGCAGATGCTGGTGGTCGCGGTGCTGCTGTGCTGCCTGCTGAGCCTGCTGCTGGCGAGCGCGGCCGCCCTGCCCGGCTGGCGGGACGCGGTGTTCACCGGCGCCCCGGCCGGGGTGGAGGACGCGTACGGGCTGGCGGGCCTGGAGGGTTGGGGCCGGCTGTCGGCGGCGGTGCTGGCGGCGGGCGGGCTGTGGACGGCGGTGTCCCTGGCCCGGGAGATCCGCTCGGCGCGCGCGGAGCGCGGTCACCGGCACGCCCAACTGGTGAGCCGGGCCCCGGAGTTGCCGAGTTCGCTGCTGCCCCGTCGGCGCCGGGTGCGGGAGCCGCTGGTGGTGCTGGAGAACGTCCGGCCGCAGGCGTGGTCGCTGCCGGGGCCGCGGGCCCGGCTGGTGGTGACCACGGGGGCGCTGCAGCAGCTGTCCGACCGGGAGCTGGCGGCGGTGCTGAGCCACGAGCGCGGCCACGTCCGGGCCCGGCACCACTGGCTGGCGCAGTGCGCGCAGGCGCTGGCCACCGGCTTCCCGGGGGTGGGGGTGTTCTCCGCGTTCCGCGACCAGGTGACGGTGCTGGTGGAGCTGGCGGCGGACGACCGGGCGGCGCGGCGGCACGGGCGGGTGACCACGGCGCTGGCGCTGGCGGAGCTGAACAGCTCGGTGTTCGCCTCCTGCCCGCCGGCCCAGCTGGCGCAGTCCCCCGCCCGGGTGGACCGGCTGCTGCTGGGCGAGCCCCGGCTGCCGGTGCCGGCCCGGCTGGGCTGGACGCTGGCGGCGTTGGCGGCCCCGCTGGGCGCGGCGCTGCTGGCGGTGGCGCCGGGGCTGTCGGCGCTGCTCTGAGCCCGGCCGGGCGGGACGGCTGACGGCCGCTCGGCCCGGCGCTCCCCCGACCCGGGCCCGGCCTCGATCCAGCTTCCGGCCCCGGCCCGGCCCCGGATGTTGCTTCAGCCTTCGGAGCCGAGCGTCTCGGCGAGGATCCTCCGGTGCACGGGGCGGGCCTTGGCGTAGCGCTCGCGGCCCTCCCCGGTGAGCGCGATGTAGATGCCGCGCCGGTCGTCGACGCAGTGCGTGCGCTGGACCAGGCCGGCCTTCTCCATCCGGGCGACCAGCCGGGAGAACGCGCTCTGGCTGAGGTGGACGGTGTTGGCCAGGGCCTGCGCCCGCTCGCCGTGCCCGGGTTCATCCAGCTCGAACTCCCGCAGCCGCTCCAGCAGTTCGAACTCGCTGACGCCGAGCCCGAACGCCTCGCCCAGCTCGCGGTCGATGGCGCAGGAGGTGGCCGCGTGGCGGGCCAGCAGGGCGCGCCACTGCTCGCCGAGCGCCGTCTCCGCGGCGGAGTCGCGGTCTGGGTCGAAGTCGGTCACGCCGCCACCGTAGCACATGCACGCACATCTGTTGCGTTCACATTAAATGCACTTGCATCTCATGCATATGCATGTAGCGTTCCGTGCCATGACCGACACGACCGTGATCCGCACCCCCGAGGTCGACGCCTCCGCGGCCGACGCCCGCCCGACCGGCACACCATCCGCCGACACCCCACTGGCCGACTCCCCCGTGACCGACGGACGCTGGAGCCCCCGCCTGTGGGGCGCCCTGGTGGTGCTCTGCGCCGCGATGTTCCTCGACGCGCTGGACGTCTCGATGGTCGGCGTCGCCCTGCCGTCCATCGGCGCCGACCTGCACCTGTCCGACTCCGCCCTGCAGTGGGTGGTGAGCGGCTACGTCCTCGGCTACGGCGGGCTGCTGCTGCTCGGCGGCCGCGCGGCCGACCTGCTCGGCCGCCGCCGGGTGTTCCTGGTCGCGCTGGCCGTGTTCGCCGCCGCCTCGCTGCTGGGCGGGCTGGTGGACAGCGGGCCGCTGCTGATCGGCGCCCGCTTCCTGAAGGGCGTCAGCGCCGCGTTCACCGCGCCGGCCGGCCTCTCCATCATCACGACCACGTTCCCGGAGGGCCCGGCCCGCAACCGGGCGCTGTCGATCTACACCACCTGCTCGGCGGCGGGCTTCTCGCTCGGCCTGGTGATCAGCGGGCTGCTGACCTCGGCGGGCTGGCGGCTGACCTTCCTGATGCCCGTCCCGGTCGCCCTGATCGCGCTGGCCGCGGGCGTCAAGCTGCTGCCCCGGCGCGGCGACGAGCACCGCGCCTCCGGCGGGTACGACGTGGCGGGCGCGATCACCGGCACCGCGGCGGTGCTGCTCCTGGTGTTCACGGTGACGGAGGCCCAGGGCGCGGGCTGGCTCTCGCCGCGCACGGTCGGGTCGCTGCTGCTGGTGGTGGCGCTGGCGGTGGCCTTCCTGCTGATCGAGACCCGCACCGCCCACCCGCTGGTCCGGCTCGGCATCTTCCGCGACGCGGGCGTCCGCCGGGCGAACCTGACGGCGCTGACGCTGATGGGCAGTTACGCGGGCTTCCAGTTCGTGGCCACGCTGTACCTGCAGCGGCTGCTCGGCTGGTCGGCGCTGGAGACGGCGCTCGGGCTGCTGCCCGGCGGCGCGGTGGTGGCCTTCTCGGCGGGTGCCGTCGGCAGGCTGCTGGACCGGTTCGGCGCGGCCCGGGTGCTGCCGGTCGGCGTGGCCTCGATGGTGCTCGGGTACGCGCTGTTCCTCCGGCTGGACGAGCACAGCGGCTTCCTCGACCTGGCGCTGCCGAGCATGCTGCTGATCGGCGCCGGCTTCGCGCTGGCCTTCCCCTCGATCAACGTGGCGGCGACCTCCGGGGTGGCGGACGACGAACAGGGCCTGGCCTCGGGCCTGGTGAACACCGCGCTCCAGGTCGGCGGCGCGATCGTGCTGGCGGTCACCACCGCGGTGCTCACCGCGGGCAGCGCCGGGGGCACCGACGCGCACGCCCAACTGGCGGGCTACCGGCCCGCGTTGCTGCTGGTGACGGGCACCACCGCGCTCGGCCTGCTGGTCGCGCTGACCGGCGCGCTCCGCTCCGGCCGCGCGACGGCCGACCACGCGGAGAGCACGAGCGCGGGCGGCACGAACGCGGGAACCACCGAGGGCGCGGCGGGCGCGCGGACGGCGGAAGGCGTGCGGGTGGAGCACTGAGGAACCCCCGGGCGGTCGACCCCTCGCCGCCCGGCGCGCTCCGGCAGTGTGTCGGAATCCGGCTCCACCAAACCCCCGTGTTGGTGGAGCCGGCACGCGTCGTCCGCACCGACCCGGACGGGCGGTGCGGACTTCGGAGCAGACACCATGGCAGTTCGGCGGGCCACGGTCAATCGGGGCGGCGGCGGCGAGACCGAACCGCCACCGGGCGCCGGGAGGTCGGGAGCACCGGCCGCACCGGCCGCGCGCCCCCCGGGCACCGGCGCACGCCGTCCGCGCCGGTGCCGTCCGCCCCGGAGCCGCCCGCCCGGGCCGCCCCGGCCGTCGGGCTACTGGCCCTTGAGGATCGACTGCAGCAGGTCGAGCGTCTGCTGCGGGGTGAGGCTGTCCACGCACAGCCGCTCCATCACCTGCAGGTACTCGTCGACGTCGTCGCGCTTGTCCAGGTAGAGCGCGCTGGTGAGTTGCTCCACGTAGACCACGTCGGGGAGGTCCTGCTCGGGGAAGCGCAGCACCGAGAAGGCGCCGCTCTCGCCGGCGTGCGCGCCGAACCGGAACGGCATCACCTGGAGCACCACGCTGGGGAGTTGGGCCAGTTCCACCAGGTGCTCCAACTGGGCCCGCATCACCTCGGGGCCGCCGACCGGGCGGCGCAGCGCGGCCTCGTCGATGACGGCCCAGAGCTTGGGGCCGCGTCCCTCGGTGAGGAGCTTCTGCCGGCGGGTGCGCAGGGCGACGCGGCGGGTGATCTCCTCCTCGGCGAGGGCGGGCCGGTTCTGCGCGAAGATCGCCCGGGCGTAGTCCTCGCCCTGGAGCAGGCCGGGGACGAACTGCACCTCGTAGGTGCGGATCAGCGCGGCGGCCTCCTCCAGCCCGATGTAGGTCTGGAACCAGTTGGGCAGCACGTCGTTGTAACTGTGCCACCAGCCGGACTTGTTGGCCTCGCGGACCAGCGCCAGCAGGGCCTCGCGGTCGGGGCCGGTGGAGAGCCCGTAGAGGCTGAGCAGGTCGGCGACGTCCCGTTCCTTGAAGGAGACCCGGCCGAGCTCCATCCGGCTGATCTTGGACTCGGAGGCCCGGATCGCGTAGCCGGCGTCCTCGCGGGTGATGGCGCAGCCCTCGCGGAGCCGACGGAGCTGGGAGCCGAGGAGGATGCGGCGCACCATCGAGCCCCCGCCGGGCTGAACTGTGGTCATCGGACCAAACCTCCACTTGGACGGACCAGTTGCACAGTCTGCCATCACTCGGGCGCACTGAGTGCCGATAGTGGTGCGGCGTGCTACCGCTTCGGCCACTCCGGGGTCCATCTTGCACGTGCATCCGGGCCATGCATATGCCAATCGCACGACTGCACGTGAATCGACTCTTGCATCTGCCGTGAGCGCAGAGGACCATGGTGCACGTGCACTTGCACGCCCTGGCAATCCCGCGGGCTCCGCGTCGACCCCATGCGCGAACCCGCACACCCTCCCGGCAACGCCCGCGCGTCGCTGGGTACTTGTGTGTGCGGACCGGTCGACCCGGCGGCCCGACGGCCGAGCGAGTCGGAGGTGACCGGCATGACCCCGGTGGGTCCCGCCGTGTCCGCCCCCTTATGGGAGGAGCTCTTCATGAGCACCGGTACGGTCCTGGCGACCGACCCTCATGTGGTCAGCTGCACCCTCGCTCCCCGCTTCGAAGCGGTGCGCACCGCAAGGGAGTTCACCAGGCGGACGCTGGACGGCTGGGGCCTGGGGGAGATCTTCGACGACGTCGCGCTGGTGACCTCCGAGCTGGTGACCAACGCGCTGCGGCACGCCCTCGGCCAGAGCGAGCCGTCCCGCGTCCCGGCGCAGAGCGGTCCGTCGGCGGCCGCCGAGTCGCTGCCGATCCGGATCAGCCTGGTGCACCGCTCCCCGCAGGTGGTCTGCGCGGTCAGCGACCCGTCCAGCGCGGGCCCGATCGCCCGGGAGGCCGACTTCGTGGCGGAGTCCGGCCGCGGCCTGCACCTGGTGGACTCCTTCTCCCGCTCCTGGGGCTGGCACCCGCTGGCCGGCGCCGGGAAGGTGGTCTGGGCGCTGTTCGACACCCACGCGGCCGTGCCGGGCCCCGATCTGCTGTCCAACTCCGGTCGGCACCGCCGTTCCGCCTGACCGGAAACCGTCGACGACCCCCGCCTCCGCCGTGGCGAAATCCCTTGCCGAACCGTCGAATTGACGAACCGTCAGCGCGACGGCCACCGCCCGGGGCACCGCCCGGAACAACGGAGGCCGTCGCGGATGGATCCCACGACGGCCCGGGTGGACGGGAGTTGGAGCCCAGTCAGGGGTTGCCCCCCAGGTGGTCGAACTCCCCGTCCTTCACGCCGAGCAGCATCGCGGTGATCTCGTCCCGGGTGTAGACCAGCGCCGGGCCCCCCGGGAAGCGCGAGTTGCGCATCGCCACGTCGCCGTTCGGCAGCGCGGCGAACTCCACGCAGTTGCCCTTCGAGTTGCTGTGACGGCTCTTCTGCCAGACCACCCCGTCCAGGTCGGTCGCCGCCATGCCGTTGTACGCCTCACGCATTGTCTTCTCCCCAGAGCCTGGCGAATGCCTCACTTGACGTGATGATAACCCCCCTGCACGTGCATCAGCATGGGAAATTTCCCGTGCAGAGGAACGTGCTGATGCCGTCACCAAGCCTTCACAGCAGCGTAATTGACGGTGCGTAAGCGGACACAGCCGGGCGAAACGCCAGTCACTCCATGACCGTCCGCACACAGCCGTCAGCGCGTTGTCGATCTTCACCCCCTACAACGCGGTTCACAGGCAGTCACGATTCGCACTGTGATCACTGTCACTTCCCGACCGAAAGCCGCCCGCTGTCGGCATCCGACTGCAACGCGCGCGGGGACATGTCCTACGATCTGGCGCATGAGCACCGCAGCCATCCCGGGCGCGCCACTGCCCGTCCGTACGCCAGGCTCCCGTGCGCGGGGGCGCCACCGCCGTCCCGAGCGCCCCGAGATCATGGCCGGTTCGCCTGCCCTGGTGCTGGCGGTTCCGACCGCCGCCGGGCCGGAGAACCGTCCGGTCGTCGAGGAGCTGCTGTCCATCGTCCGCACCGAGCAGTCGGGCATCGAGGTGACGGCGGCCTACCTGGGCGGCGAGGACGCGCCGACGGTGGCCGAGCTGCTGGCGGCCGCCGCCGAGTCGGGGCAGCCCGCGCCGCTGGTCGTCCCGCTGGTGCCCGGGCCGCACGACTTCCTGCCCGAACTGCACAAGCTGGCCGCCGAGACCGGCGCCCGGGTGCTGGACCCGCTGGGCCCGCACCCGCTGCTGGCCGAGGCCGTGCACGTGCGGCTGTCCGAGGCCGGGCTGGCCCGGGCCGACCGGGCCCGACTGTTCGCCATCGCCACCGCCGCCGACGGCGTGGTGCTGACCACGGTCGGCGGCGAGGAGGCGGCCGCCTCGGCGGGCATCACCGGCGTCCTGCTGGCCTCCCGGCTGGCGGTCCCGGTCGTCCCGGCCGCGCTGGACGTGCCGGGCTCGGTCGCCGCGGCCGTGGCGCACCTGCGGGCCACCGGCTCCGAGCGCCCCGCGCTGGCCCCGCTGGTGATCGGCCCGGAGGCCGATCCCGAGCTGCTGGCCACCGCGGCCGAGGAGACCGGCTGCGCCAGCGCCGCTCCGATCGGCGCCTACCCGACGGTGGGCCAGCTGATCGCCTCCGCCTACCTGGCGGCGCTCCCCGAGCCCACCCAGGAGCAGCTGGAGGCCGCCGAGGCGGCCGCCGAGCAGCAGCGCACCTCCCCGGGGGCGCACGCGGCGCGCTGACGCCGACCAGGGACCGCGACGGGCAGGGGCAGCGAATCGGCGCGCTCCCGCCCGTCGCGCTTTTCCGCCCGCGGCCCGACGCGCTCTGCCGCCCGCGGCCCGACCGGCTCCCGGCCCGCGGCGCCCCCGGCGCTCAGCCCCCGGTGACCCGCCCGGTCTTCGGCGCGCTGTCGGTGAAGGCGAGCGCGGGCAGCGCGACGGCCCGCGGCGGGACGGGCGCCTCGGCGGGGGCGGTGGCCGCGTTCCACGGGGTGCCCGCGAGGCCCTGGCCTCCCCCGGCCTTGCCGAGCGAGACGGTCTGCGCCTGCCCGGCCGGGCGGAACAGGATCTGCTTGGGGTCGGGCGCCTCCGGGTCGAGCCACAGCTCGCTGCCCTTGGCGCCGCCGAACTCGCAGTCCAGCACGGCGATGTCGTCCGGTTCGCCGTCCCCGGTGGCCCGGAACGCCACCCCGGCCTTGCGGTAGCCGGTCAGCCTGCTGCGGCTGAGGGTGACCCGCTCGCCGGCGAGCTGGTGCTTGAGGGTGGCGACCGCGTAGTCGGACTGCCCGGCGGCGTCGATCAGCAGTCCGTCGAAGACGGTGCCCCGGTCGCGGCCGAGCGCGTGCACGGCGATGCCGCCGGCCGCGTTGCCGTACAGCACCGAGGCGGTGTAGTCGAAGTCGTTCAGGTAGGCGCCGTGCTCGATGCCCCAGCCGCCGTTGTGGTAGGCCGCGTACTGGGTGACGGTGTGGTGGTGCTCGGCGTTGAGCCAGACGAAGACGCCGTTCTCCAGGTTGTTGTGCGCCAGGCAGCGTTCGAAGGTCCAGACGCCCTCGCTGGTCTCCGGCCACTCGTAGCCGGAGGCGCCGGTGGCGCCCTGGACGCCGACGGCCACGCAGTCCCGGGCCGAGGAGCCCGTCCCGGCGCCGAGGCTGAAGCCGGTGAGCCGGTAGCCGCGCGGGTTGGGTTCGAAGACGGTGCGGGAGGCGACGCAGCCCTCGTAGGCGATGTCGTCGGAGGGGCCCTGCGGGGTGCGGGTGTCGATCGGGCCGTCCCACCAGTACGCGTCCTCCCAGGTGTCGTGGGAGATGCAGCCGCGGAAGGTGATGCCGTGGCTGGCGTGCGGCACGAAGGCGTGGCTGCCGGTGTCGCGGACCACCACGCCCTCGACCACGGTGCCGCGCGAGGTGTCCAGCAGCATGTGGAAGTGCAGCCCGTACCGGCCGAGCACCGGCTCGGTGACCGGCTTGCCGTTCCAGCTGTCCTTCCCGTTCGCCCGCGGCCCGAGCCAGCGCAGCGCGGCGTGCCGGACGTCGGCGGGCCGGCTGGAGGTGAGGTGGACGTGCGCCCGGCCGTTCTCGGTGCCCTCGATCCGGACGTTGCGGCTGAGGTTGAGCACCTCGGCGCCGAAGGTCGCGCCGCCGCCGAGCGCCACCCGGGGGTGGGCGTTCTTCAGCGGGCCGGTCAGCGTGACGGTGGCGCCGTCGACCCGCTCGACGGTCACCAGGTCGTACGAGGTGGAGAAGTCGTCGGTGTCGGGCGGCGCGGTGGGGGTGACGGCCAGTTCGTCGCCGGGCTGCCAGCCGGTGGGGGCGGCGGCCAGCTTGATCGTGCTGTCGCCGGGCTTCAGCGCGGTGGCGGCGCGGGTCCAGGCGGTGCGGGGGGCGCCGTCCAGCCGCAGGTAGCCCTGGCCGGTGACCCACAGGCCGGTGTCGGTGTCGACGACCGTCATGCCGCCGCCGGCGAAGCGGCGCTCGTCGACCTCGGGGAAGCGCAGGACGTGGGTGTGCGCGCCGTCGGGGGCGAGCGCCAGGGTGCCGCGCACCTCGACGTTGCCGCTGCTGGCCAGGGTCAGCGACCGGTCCGCGGCGAACACCAGCGAGCCGGTCGGTTCCACCAGCAGCGAGCCGACCTTCGCGTCGGCGTCCAGCACCACCCGGTCGGTGATCCGCACCGCGCTGCCGGGCCCGGGCAGCCGTCCGCCCCAGCCCCCGGCGTCCGACCACTTGCGGCCGCCCTGGTCGACCGGCGGGGGTGGCGGGGGCGGCGCGGACGGTCGCGGGCTCCCGGACGCGGGCGGCGGGGCGCCGGTGCCGTGCCGGTGGCCCGCCGGGCTGCCGCTGCCGCCGCCCGGGGCGGGCCGCGCGGCGGGCTCGTCGGCCCCCGCCAGGGACTGCCGCAGGACCACTCCCCCGCCGAGCGCCGTCACCGTCCCGACCGCCAGCCAGGTCAGCATCCTGCGCCGCCCGACCAGCGGCCGCCGGTGCCGCGCCGGCGGCTGCTCGCCGTTCCGCTGCTGTTCCACCTCGGCCGCCCTTCCGGGGCCCGCGACCCCGCGTCGTCGGGGGCAGCATAGGCAGAACGGCCACCGAAAAGCGGCGACTTCCGTTTCGCTTAAGCATCCTGACGTACCGTCAGTCATCAGTTCGACCATTCGGCCACGGCCCCGCCGCGGGCCCCGGCGCACCGGACGAATCAGAAATCGGGCACAAATGCCTCTCGAGAAACCATCACATATGCCGAATATTCACTCACCGATCAGCATAACGCCCAAAACGGGCACAAGATCAGCTATCGCCTGACGCGCGGCCAGGCCCGGTCAGCGGTGCGGGAGTTCGCCGAATGCTCCTTGGTCGCGAATTTCGCACACCGTGACGGCGGTCACAGGCATTTGCGAATCATCCTTAATTCCGCTTAATCTCCTGCCCACGTTCGTGGACACACGAACCCAGTTCACCCGGAACGCCGAGTCCTGCCGCCGGGTGGGCCGGCTCATGCATCAACGCACCACGGCAGGGGCGGGGGAACCAGGTAAGTCGCCCCGGGCGGCCGAGAGGCCGTACGGGGCTTGGGGTGAAGCCGGGCGCACCACGCGGTGCGCGCGGCCGGGCAACTCCAGCCCGAATCCGACAGCTCACCTCGCAGGCGTGGGAGAGGAACGCTTCTTCATGCTGCCCATCAGCGCCAAGCGAGCCCGTCGACTGATCGCCACCACCGGCGTCGTCGGCATCGGCCTCACCATCCCCTGCCTGACCACCGGCACCGCCTCCGCCGCCACCGTGGCGACCTGGGACAAGGTCGCGCAGTGCGAGTCCAGCGGCAACTGGTCCATCAACACCGGCAACGGCTTCTACGGTGGCCTGCAGTTCACCTCCTCCACCTGGGCCGAGTTCGGCGGCACCGCGTACGCCTCGCGCGCCGACCTGGCCACCAAGGACCAGCAGATCGCCGTCGCCGAGAAGGTGCTGGCCGTCCAGGGCCCCGGCGCCTGGCCGGTCTGCTCCGTCCAGGCCGGTCTGACCAAGGGCGGCGCCGCCCCCCAGGTCGACACCTCCGGCTCCTCGTCCTCGTCCACCGCCACCACCACCGGCTCGGACAGCAGCAGCTCCTCGCAGTCGCAGTCGCAGTCGCAGTCGCAGTCCAGCGGCAGCAGCAAGGGCCAGTCCCAGCACTCCTGGTCGCAGGGCAAGTCGCAGGCCCAGACCCAGACCCAGCAGAGCGCCCCGGCCGCCACCGACACCCAGTCGGCCGGCAGCTACACCGTCGTGGCGGGCGACTGGCTGTCCGCCATCGCGCAGAGCCAGCACGTGGACGGCGGCTGGCAGAAGCTGTACGACCTGAACCGCTCGGTCCTCACCGAGGGCCCGGACGTGATCTACCCGGGTCAGCAGCTCTCGCTGGGCGGCGGCAGCAGCACCGCGCAGCAGTCCGCGCCGGCCACCAAGTCCTCCTCCTCGTACAAGGGCTCGTCCTGGAAGAACGGCGGCTCCACCGCCAAGTCCTCCACCACCAAGTCCTCCACCACCAAGTCCTCGACCGGCACCGCGAGCACCGCCACCACCACGGCGAAGACCGCGACCACCACCACGACCGCCACCACCGCGACCACCGCCACCAAGGCGACCGGCTCCAAGGCCGCGGCGATCGACTTCGCGCTGTCCAAGCTCGGCCAGGCGTACGTCTACGGCGGCACCGGCAACGGCGGCTGGGACTGCTCGGGCCTGACCCAGGCCGCGTTCCGCCAGGCCGGCATCAGCCTGCCGCGCGTCGCCGCCGACCAGGCGGACTACTCGACCCGCGTCTCGCTGGACAGCCTGCAGCCGGGCGACCTGCTGTTCTGGTCCAACAACGGCGCCAACTCGGGCGTCTACCACGTCGCGCTGTACATCGGCGACGGCAAGTACGTCGAGGCCGCGAACCCGCGCTCCGGCGTCCGCACCGAGACCATCGCCGACTGGGCCCCCGACTTCGCGGGCCGCGTCTGATCCGCGAGCGGTGAACCGCCGCTGCCCCCGGGGACCCTGGTCGGCCCCGGGGGCAGCGGCCTATCCTCGCCCTGAGAGAAGGCTCGACGACCGGGAGCGGCGGCATGGCGAAGGTGACGATCACGCTGGACGCGGACCTGGCCCTGGAAGTGATGATGCGGGCCGGCACCACCTCCCCCCAGGACGCGGTGGAACTGGTCCTGCGCGACTACCTCTCCACCGACCGCCGCACCATCGCCCGCACCGGCGGCACCCGCGACGGCGAACGCCTCCTCCCCAAGCCCCCCACCCCCGAAGAGGGCTGACGCCCCGACGAGAGCCCTGCCCCTGACGGCGCTCCCCTGGTGGCGCAAGTGCCGCAACTGTCAAGTAACTTACCGTCTAGTAAGTTTACTGGCGAGTACATACCCTGGGCGGACCCCCACCCCCGTCCAAGGGAGTTCGCTCATGGCACACCCCCTCGCCCGTGCCGCCCGCGCCGCCCGTCCGCCCGTGGAGGTGCTGCGCACCGGCGACCGGGTGGTCGAGGCCAGGGCCGCGTACCTGGTGCCGCCGCCCGCGGGCGGGAACCTGGGCGACCTGCCGTTCCGCAACGCGGAGGCCGCGCCGGAGGCGGTGGTGCTGTCCCGCCGCCGGCCGGACGGCTCCTGGCGGGGGGTGACGGCCCGGGAGTTCGCCGAGCAGGTCGCGGCGCTGGCCCGCGGCCTGCTCGCGGTCGGGGTGGGCCCCGGCGCGCGGATCGTGCTGATGTCGCGGACCAGGTACGAGTGGACGCTGCTGGACTTCGCCGCCTGGGCGGCCGGCGCGTGCGTGGTGCCGGTGTACCCGACGTCCGCGGTGGAGCAGGCGGAGTGGATCGTCCGGGACTCGGGGGCGGTGCTGGCGGTCGCGGAGGATGCCGACGCCGCCGAGACGCTGGCCGTGGCGATCGCCCGCACCGGCGGGACGGTCCCGCTGTGGCGGCTGGACGAGGACGCCGTCGGCGAGCTCTCCGCCCTCGGCCGTTCCGTCCCCGCCGAGGCGCTGACCCGCCGCCGGGAGGCCTCCGGCCCGGCGGACGAGGCGACGCTGATCTACACCTCGGGCACCACCGGCCGCCCCAAGGGCTGCCTGCTCACCCACGCCAACTTCCTCACCGAGGCGGCGAACTGCCACGCCCTGCTGGAGCCGGTGTTCCAGGAGGCGACCGGCCGGGCCCCGTGCACCCTGCTGTTCCTGCCGCTGGCGCACGTGCTGGGCCGGATGATCCAGGTGACCTGCGTGTACGGGCGGATCCGGATCGGCCACAGCCCGTCCCTGAAGCCGGCCGACCTGCGGCCGGACCTGGCCTCGTTCGGTGCGACCTTCCTGGTCGGCGTGCCCTACCTGTTCGAGAAGATCCACCAGTTGGGCCGGGCCGAGGCGCAGGCGAAGGGCGCCGCGAAGGTGTTCGACCGGGCGGCCGCGGTGGCGGTGCGCTACGCCCGGGCCGAGCTGGCCGCGGCGGACGGCGGCCGCCCGGCGCCGCTCTCGCTGCGGCTGGCGCACGGCCTGTACGACGCGCTGGTGTACCGGCGGGTGCGGGCGGCGATGGGCGGCCGGGTGCGGTACGCGATCAGCGGCGGCTCCTCGATCGATCCGGAACTGCTGCTGTTCTTCGCGGGCGCGGGCGTGCTGGTGCACGAGGGCTACGGGCTGACCGAGAGCAGCGGCCCGTCCACGGTGAACCCGCCGCTGCGGCCGCGTCCGGGCACGGTCGGGCAGCCGGTGCCGGGCAGCGCGGTGCGGATCGCCGAGGACGGCGAGGTGCTGCTGTCGGGCGGTCAGCTCTTCGACGGCTACCACGAGTTGGGGGCGCGGCGGCCGCGGCGGCCGCTCTGGTTCGCCACCGGCGACCTGGGCCGGCTGGACGGCGACGGCTACCTGACCATCACCGGCCGCAAGAAGGAGATCCTGGTGACCTCCGGCGGCAAGAACGTCTCGCCGGGCCCGCTGGAGGACCGGCTGCGCGGCCACCCGCTGGTCAGCCAGGCGCTGGTGGTCGGCAACGGCCGCCCGTACGTGGGCGCGCTGCTCACCCTGGACGCCGAGGCGGTCGAGCGCTTCCTCGCCACGGACCCGCCCGCCGCGCCCGCACCGCGGGGAGTGGAGGTCGCCAGCGCCGTCCCGGCCCACCCCGCGGTGCTGGCGGCGCTCGCCGAGGCGGTCCTGGCCGTCAACTCGACGGTCTCGCGGGCCGAGTCGATCCGCCGGGTGCGGGTGGTGGCGGGCGACTTCACCGAGGAGCGCGGCCTGCTGACGCCCTCGCTGAAGGTCCGCCGGCAGGCCGTCAGCACCGCCTACCGCCGCGACCTGGAACAGCTCTACGCGTAGCGGTACGGCCCCCGGGGTGGACACCCCGGGGGCCGTACCGAAAGAAGAACCCGCCTCAGCCGTTGCGCGGACCGGAGCCGGTCGAGCCGCGCATCACCAGCTCGGGCTGGAACATGAACTCGGAGCGCTGCGCCGGGTTCCCGCCGACCTCCTCCAGCAGGGCGTCGACGGCGGCGGTGGCCATCGCCTCCACCGGCTGGCGGACGGTGGTCAGCGGCGGCTCGGTGAACGCTATCAGCGGCGAGTCGTCGAACCCGACCACCGAGACGTCCTGCGGCACCGTCAGCCCGCGCTGGCGCACCGCCCGGATCGCGCCGAGCGCCATCATGTCGGAGCCGCAGACGATCGCCGTGCACCCCTTGTCGAGCAGCGCCTGGGCGGCGGCGTGCCCGCCCTCGACGCTGAACAGGGTGTGGTGGACGAGTTCCTCGGCCTGTTCGGGGGTGCGCCCGGTGAACTGCCGCAGGGCCGCGGTGAAGCCCTCGATCTTGCGCAGCACCGGCACGTACCGCTTCTGGCCGACCGCGAGGCCGATCGTCTCGTGGCCGAGCTCGACCAGGTGCTGGACGGCCATCTGCATGGCGGCCCGGTCGTCCGGGGAGATGAACGGCGCGGCGATCTTCTCGCTGTAGCCGTTGATCAGCACGAACGGCACCTGGCGGCCGGTCAGCTTGGCGTACCGGTCGTGGTCGGCGGTGGTGTCGGCGTGCAGGCCGGAGACGAACACGATGCCGGCGACGCCGCGCTCGACCAGCATCTCGACGAGTTCGTCCTCGGTGGAGCCGCCCGGGGTCTGGGTGCACAGCACCGGCGTGTAGCCGTGCCGGCTGAGCACCTGCTCGATGACCTGGGCGAGCGCCGGGAAGATGGGGTTGCTGAGCTCCGGGGTGATCAGGCCGATCAGCCCGGCGCTGCGCTGGCGCAGCCGGGTGGGCCGCTCGTACCCGAGCACGTCGAGAGCGGCCAGCACGGTCTGCCTGGTGGTCGCGGAGACGCCCGCTTTGCCGTTGAGTACGCGGCTGACGGTGGCTTCGCTGACCCCCGCCTGCGCCGCGATGTCGGAGAGTCGCGCCGTAGTCACGGTCCCAGAGCCTATTGCAACCACGTCAGACCGCCCACCATGCGGTGCTGTCGGCCGGGAGTTCCGCGCCGTTCTCGGTCACGACAGCCTCAGTAGAGGACAGCAGCATACGGCCGGGGGCGGGGATCCGGACGGTTTCGCCGGTGGTGTTCACGGTGCAGACGAACGCGCCCCCGGCCGACTCGCGCCGGAAGGCCAGCACGCCCTCGGGGGCGGGCAGCCACTCGACGGCGGTGCCGGCGCCGAGCGCGGGCTGTTCGCGGCGGACGGCGATCGCGGAGCGGTACAGCTCCAGCGTCGAGGTGGGGTCGCCGGTCTGGGCCTCCACCGACAGGTGGGCCCACTCGGCGGGCTGCGGCAGCCAGCTGGGGCCGCCGGCGTTCGGACCGAAGCCGTAGGGGGCCTCGGTGCCGGACCACGGGATCGGGACGCGGCAGCCGTCGCGGAAGCCGTCCTGTCCGGCCTGCCGGAAGAAGGACGGGTCCTGGCGGACCTCGTCGGGCAGGTCGGTGACGTCCGGCAGGCCGAGCTCCTCGCCCTGGTAGACGTACGCGGAGCCGGGCAGCGCGAGCATCAGCAGGCTGGCGGCGCGGGCCCGGCGCAGGCCGAGGGCGCGGTCGCCGGGGGTGCGGATCTGGGTGCCCAGGCCGGGCGGGTTGGCGAACCGGGTGGCGTGCCGGGTGACGTCGTGGTTGGAGAGCACCCAGGTGGTGGGGGCGCCGACCGGGCGCATCGAGTCGAGCGAGACGTCGATCACCTCGCGCAGCGCGGCGGCGTCCCAACCGGTGCCCAGGTACTGGAAGTTGAACGCCTGGTGCAGCTCGTCGGGGCGGACGTAGTTGGCGGTGCGCTGGACGGTCGGGGTCCAGGCCTCGGCGACGCCGATCCGGTCGCCGGGGTACTCGTCGAGGATCTGCCGCCAGCTGCGGTAGATGGCGTGCACGCCGTCCTGGTCGAAGAACGGCATGACGTCGTTGCCGAGCAGCTTGAGCTGGTCGTGGCTGCCGAGGTCGGGCAGGCCGGGGGCCTTGACCATGCCGTGGGCGACGTCGATCCGGAAGCCGTCGACGCCCATGTCGAGCCAGAACCGCAGGATGGAGCGGAACTCGTCGGCGACCGCCGGGTTGTCCCAGTTGAAGTCGGGCTGCTCGGGGGCGAACAGGTGCAGGTACCAGTCGCCCGGGGCGCCGTCCGGGTCGGTGGTGCGGGTCCAGGCGGGGCCGCCGAAGATGGACTCCCAGTCGTTGGGCGGGAGTTCGCCGTCCTCGCCCTTGCCGGGGCGGAAGTGGTAGCGCTCGCGCAGCGGGGAGCCGGGGCCCTCCCGCAGCGCGCGCTGGAACCACTCGTGCTGGTCGGAGGAGTGGTTGGGGACCAGGTCGACGATGATCCGCAGGCCCAGGTCGTGGGCGTCGCGGATCAGCGCGTCGGCGTCCAGCAGGGTGCCGAACATCGGGTCGACGGCCCGGTAGTCGGCCACGTCGTAGCCGGCGTCGGCCTGCGGGGAGGCGTAGAACGGCGAGAGCCACACCGCGTCCACGCCCAGGTCGCGCAGGTAGGGCAGTCGGCTGCGGATGCCGGGCAGGTCGCCCATGCCGTCGCCGTTGCCGTCGGCGAAGCTGCGCGGGTACACCTGGTAGATGACCGCGTCCCGCCACCAGCCGCCTCTGGAGGCCCCGGTGTTCGCAGCGGTCCGAGCGGCGGGAACGGCGGCGGACCGGGAGGCGTCGGCCAGGTTCTGGGTCATTGGACAGTCATCCCTTGGAGGCTGTGGAAGTGACGTGGGAGGTGGCGCTGGTCAGGACTTCGCGGCGCCGGCGGTCAGACCGGTGACCAGGTGGCGCTGCACCAGGTAGAAGACGACCGCGGCGGGGAGGGCGATGAGCACCGAGGTGGCGGCCATCAGCTGCCACTGGTGGTCGTGCTCGCTGACGAACGAGGACAGGCCGACCGCCAGCGTGTACTTGTCGGACGAGAGCATGAAGGTCGAGGCGTAGGCGACCTCGCCCCAGGCGGTGAGGAAGGAGTAGAACGCGGCCACCGCCAGGCCCGGGCGGGCCAGCGGCAGGATCAGCCGCCAGAAGGTGCCGATCGGGGAGAGCCCGTCGACCCGGCCGGCCTCGTCGATCTCCATCGGGATGGTGTCGAAGTAGCCCTTGAGCAGCCAGGCGCAGTACGGCACGGTGGTGGCCGAGTAGACCAGGATCAGGCCGGTGTAGCTGTCCAGCATCCCGAGGTTCGACAGGATGTAGTACATCGGGACGATCAGCACCGCGATCGGGAACATCTGGGTGACCAGCAGGGTCCACATCAGCTGCCGGTAGCCGGGGAAGCGCATCCGGGAGACCGCGTAGCCGGTGGAGGCGGCGATCAGCACGCCGATCACGGTGGTGCCGCCGGCCACGATCGCCGAGTTGCCGAACCAGGTGAAGAACCCGGTGTCGTTCATGACCTTGGTGTAGTTGGAGAAGGTCATCTTGTCGAAGATCTTCGCCGGGTGCAGGTAGTCGTTGTCGTCCGGTCCGAGCGAGATGTACGCGATGTACAGCACGGGGAACAGCGCGACCAGGCTGGCGACGATCAGCGTGCCGTGCGAGAGCACGGTGGCCAGCGGGGAGGACTGGCCGCGCCGGCGGACCTTGGCGGGGCGCTCGGCGGTGGCCGTCTCGGCGGCGGGGCGGTCGGCGGTGAGTGTCATGGGGCTGCCTGCCTGGTCGTGGTCCTCGGTCGGGGAAGCGGTTCGGCCCTGGGGCGCGGTCTCGGCGCTCATCCGTTGGCCTTCTCGTTCCGGGCCAGCCAGCGGCGGTAGAAGGTGGTGAACACGATCAGGATCGACAGCAGCAGGATCCCGTAGGTCGCGGACTGCGCGTAGTCGGACGGCTGCTGGCCGAAGCCGAGGCGGTACGCCCAGGTGACCAGGATCTGCGCGTCGGGGGCGCCGGAGCCGAACAGCAGGAAGATGACCGCGAACTGGTTGAAGGTCCAGATCACGCCGAGCAGCACGACGGTGGAGGAGACGGTGCGCAGGCCGGGCAGGGTGACGTGGCGGAAGCGCTGCCAGGCGGTGGCGCCGTCCATCTCGGCGGCCTCGTAGAGCTCCTGCGGGATCGACTGGAGTCCGCCGAGCAGCGAGATCATCATGAACGGCACGCCGACCCAGGTGTTGACCAGGATCGCGGCGGCCTTCTGCGCCAGCGGGTCGGACAGCCAGGCGGGTTCGGGCAGGTGCAGGAAGGACAGCAGTCCGTTGACGGCGCCGCCGTCGGCGAGCATCAGCCGCCAGGAGAAGACGGTGACGAAGGTCGGCACCGCCCAGGGCAGGATCAGCACCAGCCGGTACAGGCCGCGGCCGCGCATCTTCCGGTTGAGCAGCAGCGCCAGGCCGAGGCCGATGCTGTAGTGCAGGACCACGCAGATCGCGGTCCAGGCGACGGTCCAGATGAAGTGCGACCAGAACCGGTCGTAGGCGGTCGGCCCCCACAGCACGTCCGCGTAGTTGTCCAGCCCGACGAAGTCGAAGCTGTCGGGGATGTGGTTGACGCCGATCTGCCGCCCGACGTTGAGGCTGGTGGCGTTGGTCAGGGTCAGGTAGATGCCGCGCACCAGCGGGTAGCCGACCAGCACCCCGAGGACGATCACGACCGGCGCGATCATCGCGTACGCGTACCAGTACTTCGAGTACGACAGCCTGATGCGCTGTACGACCGCAACTGCCATGGGATGACACCTTCTCCGGGAGGTCCGCCGCCTGCCTCGGCGACTGCTGGGGGTAGGACGGGGCCGGCCCGGCCCACCGTCAGGTGTGGGCCGGGCGGCCGTTCGGCTTACTTGGTGAAGTCCGGGAGGAGCTTCGCGTAGTCGGTGGCGGTGGCGTCGAGGCCGGCCTTGGTGTCCGACTGGTCCTGGACGATCTTGCCGAGGTTGGTGCCGAAGGAGCCGAACAGCGAGGCGTACTCGGGCAGTTCGGGGCGCGGCTGGGCGGAGGTCAGGACCGCCTGGAAGTCCGCGATGCCGGGGTTGGCCTTGACCTCGGCGGTGTAGGCGTCGCTGCGGGTGGGCAGGGTGCCGTTCTTCAGCGCGAGGAAGGTCTGGCTCTCGGCGGAGGTCAGGAACGCGGCGAGCTTCTCGGCGGCGGCCTTGTGGGCGGCGTCGGAGCCGGCGTAGACGGAGACGTTGTGGCCGCCGGTGGGGGCGCCGCCCTTGCCGGTGGAGCCGTTCGGGACGGCGGCGATGCCGAGGTTCTTCTTGTCGGCGAACGCGGCGCCCTTGTAGACGTTGGTGACCTCCCAGGGACCCTGGATGATCGCGGCGACCTTGCCGTTGTTGAAGGCGTCCATCATGTGCGCGTAGGCGTCGGTGGTGACGTCGGCCTTCACGGTGCCGGGCGAGGTGAACATCGACTTGTAGGTGTCGACGGCCTTGACGGCCTCGGCCGAGTTGACGGTGATCTTCTTGCCGGCGGTGTCCACCATGTTGGTGCCCTCGCCGTACAGGAACGGCATGGCGTAGTAGCCGTCCGCGGCCTTCAGCCAGAAGCCGTCGACGCCGGCCTTGTCCTTCAGCTGCGCGGCGTCGGCCTTGAGCTCGTCCCAGGTGGTGGGGGCGGCGGTGATGCCGGCCTTGGCGAAGAGCTCCTTGTTGTACATCAGGGCGAGGGTGTCGGTGACCAGCGGGACGCCGTAGGTCTTGCCCGAGTACTGGGCCTGCTGGATCAGCGAGGGCTGGAAGGCGGAGACGTCGGTCAGCGCCGGGGTGCCGTCCAGCGGCTCCAGGTAGCCGGCCTTGGCGAAGGCGGAGGTCCAGCCGACCTCGGAGCGGAAGACGTCCGGCGCGCCCTTGGCGCCCATCGCGGTCTGCAGCTTGTTCTGCGCCGTGTCGAAGGGCACGTTGACGAAGTTGACCTTGACGTTCGGGTTCGCGGCCTCGAACTTCTTGACCAGCTCCTGGTAGTTGGGAGCCTCGTTGGTGGCGTTCGAGGTGTCCCAGTAGGTGATGGTGACCGGTCCGTCGCTCTTGCTGTCCGAGCCGGAGCCGCTGCTGCTGCAAGCCGCCATGGTGACTGCCAGAGCCGCAACGAGAGCGGAGGCCGCGATGCCACGCCGCATGGAAACTCCTATGAAAGGTGGGGGTGCCCGAGATGGAGGAGGACGGCGCATAATGGCTGTCCGAAGCCGACTGCGCCGTTGCGGCCGCCGGGCTTGAGCAGGAACGTAACAGCGCGGTGAGCGTTGCTGAAAGTCCTTGCAGCAAGTTTCTGCAAGGTGACGGCGATCGTTACGTCCACGTGTCCTTAGAGTTGCCGACGCGCGCCTTGACCATCCGTCGCCTTGCGGAAACTCCTTGCAGTCGGCGGGCACGAAGAGGCCCCCGGGAGCAGCGCTCCCGGGGGCCCTCGATCGGGCGCGGCTCAGCCGGCGGTGCCCAGCCGCAGCACGGTGGTGGACCGGAACTCCTGCTCCGGCCGCAGCTCGGTCGACGGGTAGGACGGCTGGTGCGGCGAGTCCGGGTGGTGCTGGGTCTCCAGCGCCACCCCGGCGTACGGACCGTAGGGCGCCCCGGACGGGCCGGTCACCGCGCCGTCGAAGCCGTTCGCGGTGTACACCTGGATGCCCGGCTCGGTGGTCAGCACCTCCAGCGTCCGCCCGCTGCCCGGGTCCGCCAGCAGCGCCGCCCGCACCGGCGGCCCGTCCGCGGGGCGCTCGCGCAGCACCCAGTTGTGGTCGTAGCCGCGTGAAAGTTTCAGCTGCGGGTGCCCGTCGTGGATCCGCTCGCCGATCGGCCGGGCGGTGGTGAAGTCGAACGGGGTGTCCGCCACCGGCTCGTACGGGCCGTACGGGATCTGCCGCTCGTCGACCGGGGTGTACGCGTCCGCGTCGACGGTCAGCAGGTGGCCGAGCACGTCGCCGCGGCCCTCGCCGGCCAGGTTGAAGTAGGCGTGGTTGGTCAGGTTGAGCACCGTCGGCTTGCTGGTCACCGCCCGGTAGGAGAGGGCCAGCTCGGAGCCGGTGAGGGTGAAGTCGACCCAGACGTCCAGCGCGCCCGGGAAGCCCTGGTCGCCGTCCGGCGAGTGCAGGTGCATCCGGACCCCGTCGGGGATCTCCTCGGCCTCCCACACCCGGTGCGCGAAGGAGTCCGGGCCGCCGTGCAGGGTGACGCCGTTGCCGGTGGGCAGCAGCGGGTGGTCCTCGCCGTCGACGGTGATCCGGCTGCCCGCGATCCGGTTGGCGTACCGGCCGACGGTCACCCCGTAGTGCTTGGCCGGGCCGAGCAGGGTGCCCACGTCATTGCTGGTCAGCAGCAGCTGGGCGGGGGCGCCGGAGCGGTCCGGGGCGGTGAGGGTGTGCAGCGCGGCACCCAGCGTGATCACCGTCGCCTCGATCGGACCGGCCCGCAGCGTCCAGCGCTCCAGGCCCATCCCGGCCCCGGAGTGGTCGTACGGTGCCCGGTGCACCTCGGTGGGCTCGGCCGGCGCGGTCATGGGGCTGCTCCTCGGTTCGTGATCATCCTGCCCGGTCAGCGTAGCCCGACCCGGCGCGCGGACCGGCGACCCGCCCCGCGCGCCGACAGGATCGGCCCGCCCCTCAGTCAACCTGCCCGGGGTCGTCGGCGGGCAATCCGAGCGCGTCCGCCAGCCCGTCCGGACCGGTGCCGAGCTTGCGGTGGACCGCGGCGAGGCGCTGCTTGACGATCCCCAGCGGGAGCCGCAGCTCCTCGGCGATCCGCTGCGGCGGCAGCGAGCGGGCGGCGAGCCGGGCGACCTCTTGCTCGGCCGGGTTGAGGGTGTCCTTGGCCGGGACCGCCGAACGGCTGGGCTGCAGTCCGGCCGTGGCGAGCAGCTCGCGGGCCCGCACCTCCAGGCCGTCGGCGCCGCAGTGCTTGGCCAGCTCCAGGCCCTGGTAGAGGTGTTCCTCGGCCTCCAGGCTGCGGCCGACCTGCACCAGCGCGGCCCCCAGGTCGACCAGGGCGTGCGCGTGCTCGTAGCTCGCCGGGGAGCGGCCCAGCCAGCCGACCGCGTCCTGGAGCAGCCGCACGGCGTGCGCGCCCTGCCGGACCTGGGCGGCCAGCCGCAGCGCGGTGCCGATCGCCGACGGGACGCCGGACGTCCTGGCCCGCTCGACCGCCTCCTCCGCGGTCCTGCGGGCCGCCGGGAGGTCCTGCTCCGCCAACGCGACCGCCAGGTGACCGGCCCACGGGGCGTGCACGCCGGAGTGCCAGCCCCGCCGTTCCAGCCGTTCGCCGACCTTGGCCAGCACCGCGGCGGCCTCCTGGTGCCGGCCGCGCGCGATCAGCAGCTTGCCGTAGGTGGTGGCCGCGTCGGGGAGCACCAGCGCGGTCTCGTGGTAGGGCGGCTGGAAGCGGTACTTGACCGCGGTGTCCCAGGCCTCCTGGTCGCGGCCGCGGGCGAGCAGGGTCTCGATCATCACGCCCGCCAGGTTCCAGGTCAGCGGCAGGTCGGTGCCCATCCGGTCGGCGATCCGCAGGCCGCGGCGCAGGAAGTCCTCGGCCTCCGGGAGGAAACCGCGGCGCAGCCGGGCGTAGCCCATCAGGAAGTAGGCGAAGCCGCGGTGCGCGCCGCTCCACCCGGCGATCTCGAAGTCCAGGATGGCGGAGCTGAACAGCTTCTCGGCGCGGGCGAGTTCGTCGTTGTAGGCGAAGCAGAGGCCGAGCAGGGCCGGCAGTTCGAAGTTCCAGGTGGTGTTGGTCCAGCGGAGGCTGTCCGGCAGCCGGCCCTCCACCAGGGCGGACTCGGCGGCCCGCAGCGCCTCGGTGGTGCCGCCGCCCTGGAGGGTGAGGTCCCAGGCGTGCAGGACGCGGACCGGCTGGGCGGCCTCGCTGTCCGGGTCGACCTCGGCGGCCAGCCGGCGGACCCGCTCGGCGCGTCCGGGCCCGTCCTCCTCGTCCCGCTGCAGCGCGGTGTACAGCAGCTGGGCGACCAGCAGCCGGAACCGGCCGGGGCCCTCGGGGGTGTGGTCGGACTCGTCCTGGCAGAGCGCGGCGGCCCCGCCCAGGTCGCCGCTGTGGGCGACCACCTCGGAGAGCCGCAGGACCGCCTCGACCCGCAGGTCGGGGCTGAGCCCGGGTTCCATGTCGATGGCGCGGCGCAGCTGGTTGGCGGTGGCCTCGGGGTCGGTGAGCAGGCTGGCGCAGGCCAGTTCGTACAGCACCTCGGCCTGGTCGTCCACGTCCGGCGGCTCGTTCATGGCGCGCTCCAGACAGCGGCGGGCGGCCCCGGGCGCGCCGATGGCCAGGTTCTCGGCGGCGGCCCGGCGCAGCTTGCGCACCATCGCGTCGTCGCCCTCGCCGGGGTGGGTCTCCAGCAGGTGCCGGGAGGCGGCCAGCAGCGAGCCGCCCGCGTTCTCGATCACCGTGGCGGCCTGGCCGTGCATGCCGGTGCGGGTGCTGGGCGGGATCGACTGGTAGATCGAGGTGGCGATCAGCGGGTGGACGAACTCCAGCCGGCCGTCGGGCTGGCTGGTGAGCACGCGCATCCGGCGCAGTACCCGCACCGACTCGGCGGCCTGGGTGGCGGTCTGGCCGCAGATCGCGGCGGCCACCTCCTCCTTGATCTCGGTGCCGAGCAGGGCCGCGGCCCAGGCGAACCGGATGACCGTGACGCCGAGCTTCTCCAGCCAGTAGTCGCGGCCCTGCCCGCGGGCGGCCGCGGCCAGGTCGCGCAGTCGGGGCGAGTTCTCCTCGATCGGTTCGAGGTTCTGCTCGCGGACCTCGCGCACCAGCGCCACGGTGTCGAACGGGGTGCCGGCGGTGACCGCCCAGACCTGGCGGCAGAACGCGTCGTCGGCCTCGGCGAACTCGTCGTGCACGATGGCGGCCACCGACACCGGGTTGAGCTGCACCAGTTCGTGCTTGTAGGCGGCCCGGTCCTTGATCTGCCGGGCGAACGGGAGGGCCTCCTCCTCGAACTCGTGCCGGAAGGCGAAGACCAGCAGCACGGGCAGTTCGCGGGCGCGCACCGCGAAGGAGGCGAGCCAGCTCAGCGACTCCTGGTCGACGGCGTGCAGGTCGTCGACGATCACCACCAACGGGGCCCGGCGGGGCGCCAGTTGGGTGATGACGAAGTCCAGGCCGTCGTGGATGCCCTGCGGGTCGATCCGCTCGATCTCGCCGGACGGCGAGGCCAGGCCGATGGCCGGCGCGACGATGTTGTACCAGCTGCCGAACACCTCCTTGCGCTCGGCCTCGTCCAGGCCGCCGAGCACCGGCATGAGCAGTTGCCGCAGCACGCGGAACGGCTCCTTGCGCTCGCGCTCGCTGCCCCGGGCGAACAGCGTGGTGGAGCCCTCGCGGGCCCCGGCGATCCGGCGGGCCTGCTCCAGCATGGTGGTCTTGCCGATGCCCGGCATGCCCGAGAAGAGCAGCAGTTCGCCGATCTTCAGGCCGCCCGCGGCGTACTCGCGGCACAGTTTGTCCACGGCGTGCTCGATGGAGCGCATCTCGTGGTCGCGTTCCCACAGCCGCGGGCCCGCCGGCCCCGTGTCGGCCGCCTGCACCTGCGACCCGTTCTGCTCTTCGGCCACGTCCGTCCCTCCGCCTCGCCGTCCGGCACTCCGTTCCCGACCTTAGCGCCGCCTTCGGCCGCGCGAGTGGCGTTCGCGCAGGCAGGGGTGGCTGACGCAGGGTTAGCTGTGCCCGCCGGGGGCAAATCCCCTACCAGTTATGACATCTGACGATCCGATCGGATAACTTTCCAGCCACACGGGTGTAGTCGATCTTCGCCGGGGAAGGCCATCGCCCGGGTCCGCGCACCCCTTGGATCCGCGCCGTACCGGCAACAGGCTGCTCTGGAGACACGTTGGCTGCGATACCCCCGCTCTTCTGCCCCATCCCGTCCAGCCTGCACCCGGATCACGAGGCGGTCGGCAAGAGCACCGAACTCTGGCTCGACACGATGGGCTTCACCGGGGACGCCGAACGCCGACGACGCCTCCTGGCCATCGGCGCGCACGAGTTCGTCTGCCGGATCGCCCGGGACGCCGAGGGCACCACCGGGCTGGAGCTGGTCTCCCAGTGGCTCTGCAGCATGCTCACCCTGGACGACGAGTGGGACACCGGCCGACTCAGCCGGGACCCGTCCCGTGTACTCACCATAGCAGCCACGCTACTGGCTGTTATCAATTCCACGCACTCGCATCCGGACGAGGACGACCGCTACGTCGCCTCGGTCCGCGACGTGTTCGGCCGGGCCCGCGCCTGGGCCCCCGCGCTCTCCGTGAAGCGCTGGGCGGACAGCCAGTTGGAGTCCTTCCTGGGCGCCGCCACCATCGTCGCCTACCGCTCCGAGGGCCGTCCGATGACGCTCTCCGAGTACCTGACGGTCGGCCCGCTGGACCGCGGCAGCCGCTCCTGCATCGAGATCATCGAGGTCTGCGAGCGCACCGCCATCCCGCAGTCCCAACTGGACTCGCCGCGGGTGCACGCGCTCACCGAGGCCGCCAAGTTCCTGGTCCTGGTCTCGGCCGACGTCTACTCCTTCCGCCGCGAGGACGACCACGGCGCGCTGGAGAGCAACATCGTGGACGCGCTCCAGCGGCACCTGGGCTGCGGACAGGAGCGGGCACTGCTGGAGGCGGCCGCCCTGCACGACCGCACCATGTGCCTGTTCCTCCGCCTCGCGGACCGCACCTCCCGCCGCGCCGGTGCCGAACTGCGGCGCTACATCACGCAGTTGTCCAACCTGGTGAGCGGCAACCTGGAGTGGGGCTTCACCTCGGCCCGCTACACCGAGCGCGTCCCCGGCACCCTCCCGGTGGCCGAACGCGCCGAACGGCCCGCCGACGGCCGGCTCACCCCGCCGCCCTACCCCGAGATCGCCTGGTGGTGGGACCAGCTGTGGTGACGACCGGCCCCGACGGGCCGCGCGGAGCCCCGCTCAGGCCAGCAGCCTGGCCTTCGCGGCGGCGAACTCCTCCGGGGTGAGCAACCCCTGCTGCACCAGCTGCGCCAACTGCCCCAGCTTGCTCGCCACGTCCTCGCCGCCCGAGGCGGGAGCGACGGGCGCGGCGGGAGCGACGGGCGCCGCGGGCGCCGCGGGTGGCGCGGGTGGCGGCGCGTAGACCGGCTGCTGGACGGCCTGCTGCTGGAGGGCCTGCTGCTGCGCGGCCCGGTCCTGCTCCGCCTGGAGCTCCGCGATCGCCCGGTCCTGGTCCTGCTCGCCGGCGGCCCGGCGGGCCCCGGCCCGGCCGGCGGCGTACGCGGCGCCGCCCACCAGCAGCCCGCGGGCGAGCGGGCGCCCCACCGGGCGCACCACCCGGACCGGCCGGATCGGTCTCATCGGTCGGAACACGGCACCCTCACTCTCCCGCCGCGACGCGCGCCTCGGCGGCGCGAACGGCCTCGTCGATGTTCTCCGGCGGGACGCGCACCCCGGAGGCGAGCCTGCCGCCCACCGCGGCCAGCGCCTCGGCCGCCTCCCGGGCCCACAGGTGCTCGATCAGCACGATCAGCGCCGCGCTGCCGGGCTCCATCAGCTCGACCGCCTCCTGGGCGTCCTCCGGCCCGATCAGCGGCAGTTCCTCGCCGTCCAGACCCTCGACGCCGCGCAGGTGCTCGAAGTCGGCGAGCTCCCCGTAGGCGGCGTCGCCCTCGGCGTCCCGGACCACCACCAGCGAGTCGATCACCCGGACCCCGGCGGCGTCCCGCAGCCGGACCAGCGCGGTGGCCGCCTCGACGGTGACGGTCGGCCCGGGGAAGGTCAGGACGAGCAGTTCGGCCGGTCCCATCAGGGGCTCCCTTCCGTGCACGAATCCCTCATATCGGGATCAAATCACACGAATGCCGGGGAGTCGGGGTCCGCCACGCACCGCCCGCCCGGGCCCCGGGCGGGCCCCCGACAGGTGCGCGACGGGTGCGCGACGGCCCCCCGCGGGTGTGCGGCAGGGCCCCGGGCGGCCCACGGCGGCTGGCGGGCCGGGGTCGCGCGTGGTCCCGTCGAAGCACCATCCGTCCGACCCCGCTGCAAGGAGCCAACCGCCATGACCATCGCCGTCGACAAGCTCTCCGATCCGGCCGTCCGCCGCCTGCTCGGCGCCGTCAACTCCGGCGACCGGGACGCCTTCTTCGCCACCCTGACCGAGGACGCCACGATGTCCGACGACGGCTCCGAGCGCGACCTGGCGGACTGGGTCGACCGGGAGATCTTCTCCTCGCACGGGCACATCGAGGTGCAGACCGAGAAGTCCGGCGGCCGCGCCCTGGTCGCCGCCTACCGCAACGACACCTGGGGCGAGATGCGCACCGCCTGGCGCTTCACGGTCGCCCCGGACGGCCGGGTCAGCCGGTTCGAGACCGGCCAGGCCTGACGCCCCGCCGCCCCCGGTCCGGCGTGCTCGGTCCCGCGCTCTCCGGTCCAGCCGCGCGCCGGTTCAGCCGCGCGCCGCCAGGCACTGCCGGACGGCGGCGATCAGCGCCCGGGAGCGGACGTCCCCGGTGACGCCCGGCTGCATGCCGTTGGTGACGTAGCCGAAGCCGATGCCCAGCTCGGGGTCGGCGAAGCCCAGCGAACCGCCCCGGCCCGGGTGGCCGAAGCTCGCCGGGGAGGCCATCGGCGAGGTGCCGCCGTGCCGGAAGAAGCCCTGGCCGAAGGCGGTGTTGACGATCAGCACCCGGTCCGGCCCCTGCACCGAGGGGCCGGCCGCCTCCCCCAGCGCGTCGGGCCCGAACAGCGCGGGCAGCCGCTGCCCGGGCGCCTCGGCCCGGTCGGCGGCGCCGATCAGCGCGGCGTAGAACCGGGCCAGCGAACGGGCGGTGCCGATCCCGCCCGCGCCCGGCACCTCGACGGCCTGCACCGCCGGGTCGTTCAGGTCCACGCTGCTGCGCACCGAGCCGAACGAGCGGGCGGTCAGCGAGCGCGGGTCCCGGTAGGCGTCCAGCACGGACTGCTTGGGGCGCATCCGCATCCCGCCCGGTCCGAGCCGGGCGGCCTCCGGCGCGGGCAGGTCGACCAGCCGGCCGACCCGGCCGGCCGCGGCGGCGGGCAGGCCGATCCACAGGTCCAGGCCGAGCGGGGCGGCGATCTCCTCCGCGAAGTACCGCCCCACGCTGCGGCCGCCGGCCCGCCGGACCACCTCGCCGACCAGCCAGCCGAAGGTCAGCGGGTGGTAGCCGTGCGCGGTGCCGGGCTCCCAGGCGGGGGCCTGGGCGGCGACGGCCGCGGCCGCCGGCTCCCAGGCCAGCACGTCCTCGATCCGCAGCGGCACGTCCAGCGCGGGCAGCCCGGCCTGGTGCGAGAGCAGCCAGCGCACCGGGACGCGCTCCTTCCCGGCCCGCGCGAACTCCGGCCAGTACGAGGCCACCGGCGCGTCCAGGTCGAGCAGCCCGCGCTGCGCGAGGTGCAGCGCGGCAGCGGCGGTCAGCCCCTTGGTGACGGAGCGCAGCACCTGCGCCGTCCCCTCCTGCCAGCCGACCGCCGGGTCCGGCCGCGCCCCGACCTCCGGCCGGGCGTCCCCGCCCCACAGGTCGACCACCAGCCGCCCGTCCAGGTACAGCGCGAAGGCCGCGCCCAACTCCCCGTACTGCCGGAAGTTGCCCGCGAAGGCGTCCCGGACCGGCTCGAAGCCGTCCGCCGCGTACCCCTGGATCTGCTGGATCTCCACCCGCCCACCCTAAACACCCCGGGTCGTCACTCCACCGTCCACCCGATGTGTCCGATGCCCGAGGAGTAGATCGCGCAGTGGCCGGAGGACTCCTGGGTCTGGCCCGGCCAGGCGGTCACCGAGTTGCCCGTGACGTCGGGCGCCCAGCCGCAGACGATGTCGGCGTGGAAGGTGATCGGGCCGCCGGTGTTGTTGGTGCAGTCGACGCCTCCGGTGAGCGGGTCGTTGTTGTGGATCCAGGTGGTGCAGTCCAGGCCCGAACGGACGGACCTGGCGGCGGGCGCGGGGGCCGCCGCGGCGGGCAGCGCGGTGGCGAGCGCGACCAGGGCGGCAGCGGCGGACAGGGCGATGGCGCGGTTCTTCAACTCGGCTCCTCGGGACGGTTCCTGACGGTTCGACCGGGTTCATTCCCGGACCGATCCCTACGTATACCAACTCTTTCGAGTGATACCGCCTCGCCGCCCCGACACCGCGGCGCCCGGCCGCCGCCGCCCGCCACAATGGCCGACATGGAGACCCCCGACCCCACCACGGCCCCCGACCCGGCACCGGCCCCGGCGACCGACCTCGACGAGATCCTCGACGTGGTCGACGAACGGGACCGGGTGCTGCGCACCGCGCCCCGCTCCGAGGTCTACCGCGACGGCCTGCTCCACCGCTGCGTCTTCGTCCTGGTCCGCGACCCGCAGGGCCGGATCTTCACCCACCGCCGCACCGACACCAAGGCGTTCGCCCCCGGCGCGTACGACTGCTTCGTCGGCGGCGTGGTCGGCGCCGGCGAGGGCTACCCGGAGGCCGCCGTCCGGGAGGCCGAGGAGGAGCTCGGCGTCACCGGCGTCCGCACCCGCCCGCTGTTCCGCTTCCTCTACACCGACGGCGACCGCCACAGCTGGTGGTCCGACGTCCACGAGGCCGAGTGGGACGGCCCGGTGCACCCGCAGGAGTCCGAGGTCGCCTGGCACGACTGGCTCACCGAGGAGCAGCTCGCCGAACGCCTCGACACCTGGGAGTTCGTCCCCGACGGCCGCGAGGCGTACCGCCGCTACCTGGCCCTGCGCAGCACCGACTGATCGGCCCGCGCAGGCCCTAGGGTGGGCCGCATGGCTTCCCGTACGCCGTCCGCGGCCCCCCGCGCGGAGGAACAGCACTCCGCCACCCGTGCGCCCCGCCGCCGGCTGAGCGTCGACGAGCGCCGCGAACAGCTCATCGCGGTGGCGCTCCAGCTGTTCTCGGACCGCGCGCCCGAGGACGTCTCGATCGACGACATCGCCGCCGCCGCGGGCGCCTCCCGCCCGCTGGTGTACCACTACTTCCCCGGCAAGCAGGCCCTGTACGAGGAGGCCCTGCGCCGGGCCGGGCGGGAACTGGCCGGGCGGTTCGAGGAGTCCGGCGAGGGGCCGCTCTCCGAGCGCCTGCACCGCGTCATGGGCCGCTACCTCGACTTCGTGCAGTCCCACGCGGCGGGCTTCACCGCCCTGCTGCGCGGCGGTTCGGTCGTCGCCAGCCCGGACGCGGGCGCCGTCATCGACCAGGTCCGGCGGGCCGCGCAGGAGCAGATCCTGCGGCACCTCGGCCTCCCCGACCCGAGCCCCGTGCTGCGCCGCACCGTCCGCGCCTGGATCGCCAACGCCGAGATCAGCTCGCTGGACTGGCTCGCCGACAAGCCCGTCCCGGTCGAGACCCTGCAGCTGCACCTCGTCCAGGAACTCGTCGCCGCACTCACCGTCGCCGCCACCCGCGACCCCGAACTCGCGGACCGACTCGGCGAGTTCTTCGCCGCCGAACGGCCCGACGGCCCCGCCGCCCGACTGGTCCGCGACCTCGCCGGCACCCTCGCCTCCCCCGCCCTGGCCGACTCCCTGCTCCGCCTCGCCACCCCACCCGCCCACTGAGCCGCCCGCGCCCCGTCCCCGAACTCCCGCCCGCCGCGGCCCGCTTCCCGTCCCGCCCCGCCCCCGCCGACGACCGCGCAGCCCCCGGACCGGCCGTCCGCCGCCGGTCGGGTCTGATAAAAAGTGGCTGAACTGTCCGCACCCGAGAACGAGGGGGCTCGGCGAATGACGCAGGACGGCTTCGCCGCCGCAGACCGGATCACGGCCACGCTGGACGCGGCGTGCGCCGCACTTCTCGGCAGCCGCGCCACCCACTACCAGGCCGAGGCGCTCACTGCCTTCCGCCGTTCCGAACACCCCGCCGCCAAGGCCCTGTTCGGCCTGCGGATCAGCCAGATCGGTCCCGGCCTGCTCGCCGTGCCGAAGCTCGGCACCGTCGTCGAGGTGGCCGGCCTCCGGCGCCCGAACGCCGCCGCCGGCCGCGAGGCCGTGCCGGTGCTGACGAACCGCTTCGGCGCGTCGGCGCTCGGCCTGACCGACGTGGCGTCAGCGTCCGCGCTGCGCCTGTCCGCCGAGCCGACCGGCGTGGAGGGCGACGACCTGGCCGGGTTCACCTCGGCCCTCGCCGCGCTCGCCGAGCCCCGGACGACCGTCGCGCCCGACGAGCTGTCGACCGGTTCGGGGGTGGAGGCGCGCCTGGTGGTGCCGCCAGTGTTCCACACCCTGACGGTCCGCGGCTCGGGCAACGCGCTGTCCGCGCACCTGGCGGAGATCGCCGAGGAGGTGTTCTCGGGCGGTTCCCCGGCCGAGCGCAACGACTTCGCGGTGGTGGCGGCGCTGCTCGCCGAGCAGTTCGCGGCGGCGGACGTCGCGTACGCGGGCATCGGCGCGCTGCTGGTGAACGGCCGCCGCGCCCGGGTGTCGCTGGTGGTGTCGACCGTCCAGTGCTCGCAGCCGATCCAGGACCTCGCGGTGGACCTGTCCACCGAGCGCCCGTACGCCGAGGTGTGGACGGTGCTGCTGCCGGCCGGTCCGGCGGCGCTGCTGGTGGAGACCCGGGTCACCCCGGCGCTGAAGGAACTGCGGGACGAGAGCCCGAGCGGCCGGGTGGTGAGCACCGCGGTCGAGGCGTTCCTGCCGATGCCGGACGGGGCCACCGTGCTGACCGTCCAGCTGACCACCTCGGACCCCGAGGACTGGGACGTGTACACCCAGGTGTTCGCGGACCTGCTCTGCACCGTCCAACTCGCCTGGGACGGCGTGTCGGTGGCCCCGGCCCCGGTGCCGGTCGGCCGGGCCCTCCCGGCCCGGTCCGCGACGGTCCCCGCGCAGGCCCCGGCCCCGGCCCCCGCTCCCGCACCGGCCGCCACCGCCCCGGCCCCGCCGACCGCACCGACCCCGGCCGCCCCGCCGGTACAGGTGCCGGTCGCGGCGCCCGAGCCGCCCGAGAGCCCGTCCGGGACGGCGGTGCGGGTACCGCCCTCCGACTTCAACCCGTTCGCCGCCCCGGCCCCCGGCGACCTGCCCGCGCAGGCCACCGACTCCCCGGTGCTGGCCTCCGCGGACGCCTTCGCCGCGCCCGCCCCCGCGCCCGCGCCCACCCCCGTGCCGGAGTCGGCCCCACCGGTCGCCGCACCCGCGCCCGCTCCCGAGCCGGAGCCGGAGCCCGCCCCGCCGGTCGCCGCAGCGGCACCGCAGGTCGAGGACGAGGAGCCGAAGGGCCGTCTGGTCAAGGTCCCGCCGCCGGACTTCAACCCCTTCGCCCAGACCACCCCGCCCCCGGCCCCCGCACCGGTCGCGGCCGCCGCCCCCGCCGCCGACCCGTTCGCGGGCAGCGACCCGTTCGCCACCCCGGACCCGTTCGCCGCCCCCGACCCGTTCGGCACCCCGGCGCCCGTCCCGGCACCGGCCCCCGCGCCCGCTCCGGTCGCGGCCGCGGAGCCGGAGGAGGCCGACCCGACCAAGGGCCGCCTGGTCAAGGTCCCGCCGCCGGACTTCAACCCCTTCGCACCCCCGGCCCCCAGCACCGC